>QKGK01000438.1 GCA_003250455.1 Chloroflexota bacterium
CCTCGCATTTTTAAACCAGCCGATCGTGCTGACGTTGATCACCCTGATCGTGGGGAGCTACCTGCTCAACCTGGTGGCGGAGCGCCGCTCGCGGCGGGATAAGCTGCGCGACCAGGCGATCGACTTCCTCACCGATGCAAGCAATTATATTGGCGCGATTGTCCCCAATATCTACGCTCACCTACGGACAGGGAGAATGGAAACTTCTCCAGAGATGTTTGACGGGCTGAAAGATTTATTTTCCAGGCGGATGAGCATCCAGGTGGGCAGCCAGGCATATTTGCAGTCGGATGCCTTCTATTTGCAGTATTTCCGGCTGATGGACGAATTCCCCGGGGTGATCGAATCGCTGCGTACTTTGGAACAGGGGGGAGACGCCAAAGAGGTGAACCAGCTGGCAACGCAGCATTCCGAGCGCCTGCAGGCGCTGTGGCCGCTGGAAGGGGAATCGCTCCACCCGCAAACCGGCGAGCCGGTAGACGCATTGATCCTATGGATGGACCTGGTGATGCACCGCATGACTGACCTGATCACTTCGAACCTGGAAAAGGCGATGCGCTGATATATTTTAGATTGCCAGGAAAACTAAAGGATTTCTCATTTTCTCCGGCCGGGTTACCGATACAATAAGGCCACAAGGAGAAAATGAACATGTCGCAGAAAAATCTGGAAATTATCAGTGATGACCCGGAAGTATTCTTTGCCGGTTTATTGGGGGAAATGATGCCGCCGCAGGTGTTGGATGTGGCTTGCGGCACGGGCGGGTTTACCGAGATGCTGCGCGGCAGCCTGCAAAGCTACGGGCAAATTATCGGGATCGACGTCCGTGAGGATGCGGTTGCCAAAGCCAACGAAAACCGCCCGGACCAATCGGTGCGTTTTGAGGTGATGGACGCGGCGGAGATCACATTCCCGAATGATACCTTCGACCTGGTGAGCTGTGCTTTTTCGCTTCACCACATGCCTGACCCGCAAGCTGTCCTGGCGGAGATGCGCCGGGTGCTCAAACCGGACGGTACACTACTGATTGTGGAAATGTATCATGATCACCTGACCGATCCGCAGATCACCGAGATCATGGTGCACCATTGGGCGGCTGAGATTGATACCGCCCTGGGTGAACTGCATCGAAAGACTTACACCCGGGATGAGATTTTGGAACTGGTCCAGCGGGAGAGTTGGAAAAACCCGCAGACCTTCGACCTGGCGGGGATAAACTTTGACCCGCTGGGGGAAGATATCATGAAGATGATGCTGGATACGATCGTGCGCGTGCTGCATAAGGCCAAACCGCTGCCCGATTATGATGACCATCAGATCAAGGCTTCTTTATTGGGGGACCGGGTAGCGCAGGTAGGCACGCATATCTCTACCCGGCTGATCGTGCTGGCGCAGAAGTAAGCGCTTCCACCCACTGCCGCGCCTGCCGCGGGGAGCGCAGGCGGACAAACTGAAGATCAGAAAATTCAGAAGAAACGGAGAGCCGTGCGTACTGCTCCCGTTTCTTTTTATAGGTGCGCAAAAAGTAAAGGATCAGCGAATCTCGCGAGAAGAATGATTTGGTCAGGGATTCCCGGTTGTTACCCCACAGCAGTTCACGCGTAAAAGCCCGGCGGAAGGTGCGCCGCAGCAGCCGGGAGAGGACCAGCAGGAAGGGGTAGTCCAGCCACAGGACGACCTGGGCGCTCCCCCAGACTATATCCTGCACTTTGCTGCTGTAATTTCCGTCCACCACCCACTGCGGGGTGGAGAGGGCTTCGCTGACCTTCCGGCGGAAAGTTTCCCGGTCCAGCGAAACCCAGTTGTCCAGCCAGAATATGCTGTCCAGCTCGATATGCGGGATTTGCAGCGCCGCGGCAATTTCGGCTGCCAGGGAGGTCTTGCCCGCCCCTGCAGGCCCGATGATGTGGATGCGTTCCATGGTGGAAAGTATAGCTTAAATAGTCGAGTAGTCAGATAGTCAATTAGTCAACCAGTGATCAGGCAACCAGTAACGAGGCACTCAGGCCCTTGGTAATGAAGTAAACAATGAGAAATTGTCTTGCTGAGCGCAGCGAAGCATCCGCCGGGTTTTCTAAGCGTGCAACCAATCCCCATCTGATTTAGTCCGGTAGTCGAATAGTCGGGTAGTCAGATAGTCACCGAGGCAATTAGTGATCAGGAATGAGGTTCTCATCGTGAGCGAATGCGAAGGATCCACCCACCAAGTAAAAACATGGCAACCAATCTCCAGGGTCAAGGGCAACCAACTATTTCCATCACCTTCCATCCTGTGCATCTGTGAAAAAACCCTAATCAACCACGGATGAACACAGATTTACACGGATAAAATCATTCCACTCAACTTTAGGCTGATTCATCCTCTTCGAGCACTTTGGCGGGGTAGATATCCGGGACGAAGGTCTGGTCGCTGATGGGCGGGCGGACGTAGACCGAGGTATCGGGCAGGGGCGGGAATTCCAGGGGCGGCTCGGTCAAATCTACGTAGGGGATCTGGCTGAGCAGGTGAGCGATGCAGTTGAGGCGGGCGTGGCGTTTGATGTCGGCGTTGACCACATACCAGGGGGCGTGCTTGGAGTCGGTGACGGCGAACATGCGGTCTTTGGCTTTGGAAAAATCCACCCAGCGTTTGCGCGATTCAAGGTCCATACCGCTGAGCTTCCAGCGGCGGGTGGGGTCGGTGTTGCGGGCCCGGAAGCGGCGTTCCTGCTCCTCGTCGCTGACGGAGAACCAGTATTTGATCAGCGTGATGCCGGAGCGGATCAGCATGCGCTCGAATTCCGGGCAAGTGCGCAGGAATTCCTCGTACTGATCCTGGGTGCAGAAACCCATCACCGGCTCGACGATGGCGCGGTTGTACCAGCTGCGGTCGAAGAGCACCATCTCACCGCCAGCGGGCAGCTGGGCCACATAGCGCTGGAACCACCATTGGGTTTTCTCTCGGTCGTTGGGGGTGCCCAGGGCAACCACCCGCGCCACGCGGGGGTTAAGGCTGGCGGTGATGCGCTTGATGGTGCCGCCTTTCCCGGCGGCGTCGCGGCCCTCAAAGATGATGACCACTTTTTTCTTTTTCCTGCGGATCCATTCGTGCATCTTGACCAGTTCAATTTGCAGTTTGGCCATTTCCCGGTTGTACTGCTTTTTGCTGATCTTCTTTACCGGCGAGGATTGTGCTTTATCTCCATTGCCAAAGTCAAAATCTACCATTGGTTGCGCTCCTTTCCGTGTGGGTGCTTTAACTATACAGGATTTTAGGGACGAGGCAAAGTGGGGATGTAAAAAAAGGCCGGAGCGTACGCTCCGGCCTCAACGATCTAACCATCCAACCAGCTAACTATCCAACTAAATCACAATATTCACCAATTTCCCCTGCACCACAATCACCTTGCGGAGGGGCTTGCCGTCGATGAACTTCTGCACGGTCTCGGAGGCCAGGGCGATCTCCTGGGCTTTTTCGTCGCTGATGCCCACCGGGACGGTGATCTTGTCGCGCAGCTTGCCGTTGACCTGCACGATCAGATTGATCTCATCCTCTTTGGCGGCTGCTTCATCCACCTGCGGCCAGGGCTGCTGGTGGACGGAGTAGGGCTTGCCGTGGCGGGCCCACAGCTCCTCGGCCATGTGCGGGGCGACGGGAGCCATCATGCGGATGTAGATATCCTCGGCTTCTTCCCATGCGGGGGTGCCGTAAGCGCCGGCTTCGCGGGCTTTGTACATCTCGTTCATCAGCTCCATCAGGGCGGCCACGATGGTGTTGAACTCGAAAGTTTCAAAGTCATCGGTGACTGCCTGGAGGGTCTGGTGCAGCTTGCGGCGCAGGCTGCGAATGACCGATTCGCCGGCGGTGGCGGCGGATCCCACCGGTTCGGTGAAGGCTGTCCAGGTGCGGCGCAGCCAGCGGGCGGAACCTTCAATGCCCTGGCTGTCCCACGGGCCGCCCAGGTCCCAGCGGGCGAAGAACATCAGGTAGGCGCGCACGGTGTCAGCGCCGTATTTCTCCACCAGTAGATCGGGCGGCACCACGTTGCCGCGGCTCTTGGACATTTTTTCGCCGTCCTCGCCGAGCACGATGCCCTGGTTACGCAGCTGGGTCATCGGTTCATCGCCTTTGACGATGCCCATATCGCGCAGGGCCTTGTGGAAGAAGCGGGTGTAGATCAGGTGCAGGGTAGCATGCTCGATGCCGCCGGTATAGGTATCCACGGGCATCCAGTAGTCGTATTCTTTCGGGTCGAAGGGGCCTTTGTCATATTGCGGGCTGAGGTAGCGCAGGTGATACCAGGAGGAGCACATGAAGGTGTCCATCGTGTCGGTATCGCGCTCGGCGGGGCCACCGCAGGCCGGGCAGGTGGTGTTCTTCCAGGTGGGATGCAGCTTGAGCGGGCTTTCGCCGGTGGGCTTCCATTCCACGTCGTCGGGCAATAGGAGGGGGAGTTCCTCTTCGGGGAGGGGGTTGATGCCGCATTTTTCGCAGTGCACCATGGGGATCGGTGCGCCCCAGTAGCGCTGGCGGGAGATCAGCCAGTCGCGCAGGCGGTAATTGACCGCCCCGGTACCGGTACCGCGCGCTTCCAGGAAGGCAATCGCCGCCGGGATGGATTCGTCTGCGGAGGTGCCGGTCAGCTCGCCGGAGTTGACCATGGCGCCATGGGCCGGGACGGAAGCTTCCATGGTGGCGCCGTCCAGGGGCTCCATGTCGTCGGGCTGGATGACCACGCGGACCTCCAGCCCAAACTTGCGGGCAAACTCGAAGTCGCGCTGGTCGTGGGCAGGGACGGCCATGATGGCGCCGGTGCCGTAGCTCATCAGTACATAGTCAGCAATCCAGATCGGGATGCGCTCTCCGTTGACCGGGTTGATGGCGTAGCCGCCGGTGAATATGCCGGTCTTCTCTTTATCTGCGGATTCGCGGTCGATATCGCTCTGGCGGGAGGCCTGCTCTTTATATTCTGCAACGGCGGCTTGCTGTTCAGGGGTGGTGAGCTTCTCCACCAGCGGATGTTCGGGAGCCAGCACCATAAAGGTGGCGCCCCACAGGGTGTCCGGGCGGGTGGTGAAGACTTCCAGCGGGTCGCCGTGTTCGGTCTTGAAGACCACGCTGGCCCCTTCGGAGCGCCCGATCCAGTTGGTCTGGAGGGTCTGGACGCGTTCAGGCCAGTCGATGTCGCTGAAGTCGAGGAGTTCATCGGCGTATTTGGTGGTGGTGAAGAACCACTGCCGGAGCTGTTTCTTGATCACCGGGGTACCGCAGCGTTCGCAGACGCGGTTGTCGCCGACGACCTGCTCGCGCGCCAGGGTGGTATTGTCGTTCGGGCACCAGTCCACGGCGCTGTCCTTGCGGTAGGCCATGCCGTGGTTGAAGAGCTGGATGAAGAACCACTGCGTCCAGTGGTAATATTCCGGGTCGGAGGAGACCGCTTCCCGCCGCCAGTCGAACATGGACCCCATACTGCGGAGCTGGCCGCGCATGCGCTCGATGTTGGCGTAGGTCCACTCTTTGGGGTGGATGTTGCGCTGGATGGCGGCGTTCTCAGCGGGGAGGCCGAAAGCGTCGAAGCCGATGGGGAAGAGCACGTTGTAGCCCTTCATGCGCATATAGCGGGCGCGGGCGTCGGAGGGGGTCATGGCGAACCAGTGACCCATGTGCAGGTCGCCGGAGGGGTAAGGCAGCATGGTGAGGGCGTGGTGCTTGGGTTGGGTGGGGTCGATGTTGGAATGGTAGATGCCGTC
>QKGK01000093.1 GCA_003250455.1 Chloroflexota bacterium
GCTGATGATCCCCAACGGGTAGCGCAGCCAGCTGTCGATCCGGGCGGCAAGCACGACCATAAAAATTGTCGCCAGCAGTCCGCCGATGAACAAACTGGCGTTAAACACCCAGGCAAGCCCGGAAACCCCCACTTCCCCCAACTCTGAGACGAAATGGTTGAGGATGCTGTAGCGCTGGCCTTCAATACCCACGTAACCCAGCGCGGTGACCAGCATGCCCAACCACATCACGATGGGGCCGAGGATGCCGCTGAAGATGCCAATATTTTTCCAGGAGAGGTTTGTTTTCATGCCCCCTCTTATCTTATGGGGTAACGGCAAACTCGATATTGATGACCGGGCCGGTATAGCGGGTGTTCATCCAGATGCGCCAGGGGATCGAGAAGGTCTCTTGCTCTGAACCGGCGGGGATTTCCGGGGCGCCGATCAGGTTATTGCGGTTGCTGAAGACAAAGGTCTGCCCCGATTCGGTTACGCCGTCCGCCGGGATCTTAATATATGCGCCGTACAGCCCAGCCTCGTCGCCGCCAATGAAGTTCAGCGAGTCGCCCCTGGAGGCATCCAGCACCAGCTGATAGCCGTTGACCGGGGTGACGTGAATCTCGAAATAGAAGGTCTCTCCGGGGGACAACTCTCCCGGATAAGCGGCCGTAACGCTGTTGGTTGCCGCATCTTCCTGGAAGGCCGGGCAGGTGAGGTTGTTGTCCTGGTCCACAAAGCAAATGCGGTTGACCTCCACGGTCTCCTGCTGGTATGGCAGGCGGCTGTGCGTGAGGCCGTTGGCGTCTGTGCCGGTCCACACGTGGTCATCTTCCGGGCAGGAATCATCGATACATTCGGGGGAGAAAGCGATGCTTAGCGTGTTCAGGTGGTTGTAGACAGACCAGTTCTCTCCGTCGTAGAACGAAACGCCCTGATCGGTAGCGACCCATACCCGGTTGAACCGGTCTACTGCGATGGCCTGGATATGTACGCTGGGTAAGCCGTCCTCGGTGCCAAACTGCCGCCATTCTCCCCGATGATACACGGATAAACCACCGCCATCAGTTGCCACCCAAACGGATTCCCATCCGTCCGCTTCCGGGCGGACGGCAATGCCGCGGATGTTGTTGCTGCTCAGTTCTCCGGTGCTTTCCTGAAACCATTCCCAGGTGCCGTCGGTATTGTTGAAAAAGCTGATCCCCGCAAAAATATGCCCCACCCAGATATCCCCTGCCTGGTCGAAGGCCAGGGCATATACCTGGTTGTGGAACAATTCGTTTTTATATTGGGTGTGCCAATCTCCCTTATCAAACTTGGCTACACCATCCGTGGTGGCGACCCAAACCTGCCCGCCGGTGTCTTCGTCCAGTTCAAATGTGGCCGCGCTGGGCAGCCCGCTGTTTTCCGGGGTGAATTGCTGCCATTTTTTCCCGTCGAAGCGGAACACGCCCTGCCCATCGGTGGCCGCCCAGATCTGGCCGCTGGTATCCACCAGTACCGAATTGACTTTTGCGTTTTGGGTGATGCCCGAATCGTTGCAGTTGGCCCATACTTTGATCTCCCCGCTGCGGTCGAAGTAGGAAAGCCCGCTTGATTCGCCCTCCTGGTCGAAATAGCCGATCACAACCCCGTTGGACACGCCGAAAACTGCCCGCACCCGGTCGTACAGGATCCCGCCGGGAGTATTTTCTGCTGTATAGGCGGTCACCCCTTGCGGGTATAAGAAGCGTGGGCTAACGGGGGTGTCTTCCTGCAGGGATGTTTCTCCGCATAAGCCGGGCGTAGTTTTAAATAGAGCAGGGAACTGGATAAAAACATAGACAACCAGGAGAAAGGCAGCGACTGTCACAGCAGCCAGTACGGTCTTGCCTCTGTTTTTCTTTTTGGCGGGCAAGGGAAGCTTGCCCTGCATTTCCTGCCGGCAGATTTCCTCTCGCTGCAGGAACAGGCTGGCAAGCTCAAAGATCGCCTGGCGTTGGTGTTTTTTCAGGGTGCGTTCGGCCATCGGGCTGGGGCGGTGGACGGCGAGCATTTCTCCAACAGTGAGTTCCTCAAAGTAGCGTCCCCGGATGATGTCGGCGTAATCGGGGTTGATCTCTTCCAGCAGGTTGGTAAGCTCGCGGAGCACCTCGCGCAGTTCTTCCACTGGCGAGGTGCCTGTTTTATCGATGAGATGCTTTTGGATCAGGCAACTCTTGATCAAGTCGGATTTTGCCAAATCCGTCACATGATTATAAGAATTCAGTGCTGTACGAAATTTTGAATAATCTGCTTCAGTGGCCTTTATTCCAGTTTCCAAAGGGTTTTTTCCTGACATGATGTCCCCCCGTGCATGGTTTGTACACCTATCGGACACTCCATTTTTGGTTATTATCGGGGATACTAGTATAGGTTATATTTTACAGCTTTTCAAGAATTATTTGATTAATAACCTGCATTTTCAATACGAATACTGCCCGGGCCCTGATGCAGGGGTGATCTTGGCTGCCTGCCTCCACCATTATTCGGAGGCAGGTTTTTTTGACTGAAATTCCTTCAGCTTGATCAATTTTGAGAACCCGGCGCTTGCTTGTCTACCATCACCCATGCAGAGCCTTTGCCGTCACTGTCCAGGGAGACCTTTCCACCGTGGCTTTCGGCCATGGCTTTGATCTTATCGGGCGGGTGGATGGTGCTTTTCATCAGGGCCAGCTTTTCCACCAGGGCGATCAGCTTGACGCCAAACAGATGGATATCCGGTTCCTCGATCAGCAGACGCCCGCCAGGTTTGAGTGCCCGCAACATCTGCCCCACGGATTCCTGCTGGTTGGGCATGTGGTGGAGGGCGTCAATCACCATCATGCGGTTGAAGGTATCTGCGGCAAAAGGCAGGTGGGTGACAGATGCCTGCACCAGGTTGTGGATACCTTTCTCTTTGGCTTCCTGCAGCATGGGGAGGGACAGGTCACAGATCACCAGGTGGTCTATGCTGTCCAGCAGGCCGGCGGACGCCCGTCCGGTGCCGCCGCCGATATCCAGCAGCCAGCCGTCTGAGGGCAGGTTGAGCGGGGCGTGCAGTGCCTCCGTTTCTTTGGGGCTGATCACATGGTCATACAGGGGGCCGAGCAGGTCAAAAAGGAAATTGTTGGGCATAGTAGTTGACAGTAGGTAGTTGACAGTAGGTAGTTGACAGTGGGTAATTGACAGTTTACAGCAGGCAGTAACGCCAGTTTCAATTATATCTGTAGATGCAGGAAGAAAAGGGATTCTTTCTCCTTGCATTGAGGTTTTCATCGGGATACGCCCGCCTGTGCGGGTATGACGGCTTGGCTCCTCTGTCAACTGTGAACTGTAAGCTGTGAACTGTAAGCTGTGAACTGTCAACTGTCCACTGTCTACTGTTATAATGAGCAAAAATTTTCCCCAGGAGTTTGGCATGACCTACGAGCTTGGTAAATGGAATTTGGATGACCTTTTTCCTGCGCACGACAGCGCAGAGATGAAAAAAGCTTTTGCAGACCTGGAAGCAGGTGTGGAAAAGTTCGAAAGCTACCGCGAGAAACTCGGCCCGGAGATGGATGTGGAAGAATTCATGTCCGCCATCGAGGAGCAGGAGAAGATCTCCCGGGTGGCCAATCGCGTCGGGCAGTATTCCGGCCTGCTGTTTTCGGAAGACACGCAAAATCAGAACGCCCAGACCTTCCAGGCCAAAGTGCAGCAGTTCATGGCCGGACTTCAAAACCGCACCATGTTCTTCGACCTGTGGTGGAAGAGCCTGGAAGAAGAGCAGACCAAACGCTTTATGGAAGTCGCCGGGGAATTCAGCTACTACCTGGAGCAGATCCGCAACTTCAAGCCGTACACCCTCACCGAACCGGAAGAAAAAGTGATCAATATCAAGGATGTGACCGGTATTGGCGCTATCCGCACGCTGTACAGCTCGCTGACCAACCGCTATGTTTTCAAGGTGGAAGTGGACGGTGAGGTAAAGGAACTGACCCGCGGCGAGCTGATGGCCCTGGTGCAGGGCAATGACCCCGATGTGCGCGCCGCCGCCTACCAGGAGCTCTACAAGGTTTATGGCGATGACGGCCCCATCCTGGGGCAGATGTACCAGTCGATCGTACGGGATTTCCAGAACGAAAATATTGAATTACGCGGCTTTTCCAGCCCGATCTCGGTGCGCAACCTGGACAATGACATCCCCGATGAAGTCGTTAGCACCCTGATGGGCGTTGCAGAGAAGAATGCAGGGGTGTTCCAGCGCTTCTTTACCCTCAAGGCTAAATGGCTCAAGGTGGATAAGCTGCGCCGCTATGATATTTATGCCCCGGTGGTGGAAGCCGACAAGACCTACACCTACGACCAGGCGGTCGGCATGGTGCTGAATTCCTTTAGCGAATTTTCTCCCCGCATTTCCACGCTGGCCACACGGGTCTTCGACGAGGAGCACATCGACAGCGCAGTGCGCAAGGGCAAGCGCTCTGGTGCATTCTGCTCTTCCGGCGACCCGGCCGTGACCCCCTTTGTGCTGGTCAACTATAACGGCAAAGCCAACGACGTCAGCACCCTGGCGCACGAGCTGGGGCATGCCATCCACGCCATGCTGGCCGAACACCATAACGTGTTCAATTTCCACTCGTCTCTGCCGCTGGCCGAGACGGCCTCCACTTTTGCCGAGATGGTGCTGGTGGATCGCTTGCTGGAGACCGAGATGGACGAGAACGTGCGGCGGGATATCCTCTTCTCGCAGATTGACGATGCCTATGCCACCATCATGCGGCAGATCTTCTTCGCACTCTTTGAGCGCCAGGCGCACGAGATGGTCGGCAAGGATGCCTCCGTGGACGAGCTGGCCGATGCCTACATGAAGAACCTGGAAACGCAGTTTGGCGATTCCGTTTCGATTGGCGAGGAATTCCGCTGGGAGTGGGTTTCCATCCCGCATATTTACCACTGGCCGTTCTATGTGTATGCCTATTCCTTCGGGCAGCTTCTGGTGCTGGCGCTCTACCAGCAGTATAAGCAGGAAGGCGAGAGCTTCGTGCCCCGCTACCTGGAGATCCTCTCGGCGGGTGGTTCGATGCCCCCGGTGGCGATCCTCGACCGGGCGGGTGTGGACGTGCGCAAGGCCGAGTTCTGGCAGGGCGGTTTCGACGTGCTTTCCCAGATGGTGGACGCGCTGGAAGAAATCCCGGTAGAATAATACGCTTTTTGGATAGACCAGGAGGCACAGGAAGGGAATTTCCCTGTGCCTCTTTTCAGTTAATCGACAGCAGTTTGGAGTGACGAATGAAGAGCAAGGAGAAAACTATGAACAACATGTGGGTGCTGATATTTATCGGGGTTGTCAGCGGCGCCGCGATCGGACTGCAGGGGCCAATGGCAAGCATCATCACCCAGAAGCTGGGTGTGTACGAGAGCGTGTTTATCGTCAACCTGGGTGGGGTTGTGGCCGCACTCATCCCGATGGTGTTCATTCAGCACGGGGGCAAGTTTTCCAATTGGCGGGAACTGCCCTGGTATGTCTTGTTTGCCGGCGTATTCGGGCTGGTAGTGATTGCCGCGATCAGCTTCCTGATCCCCCGCATCGGCGTGTCCCCGTCGATGATGCTCATCATCCTGGGACAGGTCGTCATCGGGGCGGTGCTGGACCATTTCGGCCTGCTGGGGACCATCCAGCGCACCTTCTCGTTCAAGCAGCTCGCCGGGATCGGGGTGATGCTGCTGGGGGTGTGGATGACGGTGCGGTAGGGGAGGAATGAACCGCGGATGAAGGGAAAATCAGTAATTAGTGATCTGTGAACAGTAATGAGGAATGGGCCTTTATCGCACTGTCATTCCGAACGAAGTGAGGAATCCACTGGAAATATTTGAGTTGTGCAACCAATTCTGAATTTCAGCACTTTTCTAACCACGGATGAACACAGATTTTCACAGATGGGAATTATAAAAGGCGGTTTTATTATCTGAACTTCCCAAAATTTGGTGGGCTATCTGGGAAACACTTCTGCTGATAATTTATCTGTGTTCATCCGTGTGTATCTGTGGTTTCAGGTGAAAAATCGC
>QKGK01000355.1 GCA_003250455.1 Chloroflexota bacterium
TGGAGAAGCGGCCCGCAATATGCTCACGTCTGCTCCCAATAACTGGACGATCAGCGACGGTGGAAAAGACTGTCCGGTAGAACTGCTTTCCAACAGATCATTCGAGACTAACGTCCCTGCTGTTTGGCGGGAAGGCGACTTCCTCAATCCCAGCGACGGCCCCGACTGCGGCGCAGGCAACAGCCATGCTGGGAGCTGCTCCCTGGTCTTCAACGGCAACGGCAACTTCAAGCGCGTCTTCTCCCTCACCCCATACTCGGCCAACGCCGGGGATGAGTTCACCCTGAGCATCTACCGCAAAGGTCTCAATGTACCTGATGCCGGGCATGCTTATGCCAACCTGATCCTCTTCTACAAGGATGGCACCACCGAGACCTTCATCCTCTGGCTGCACCCCGGCGACCTGAGCCAATGGCAAGAGCACTCGATCACTGTCAATGCAGCCAAAAATGTCAAACGCTTCAACCTCAATATCTTCTACAAGAAGGCTTCCGGCACTATGTGGGTCGATGACATCAGCCTGACCCGCAACGGCGGCGGCAACCTGGTGAGTGACCCCTCCTTCGAGACCTGGAAGCCGGATAACTGGATGCTGGCCGAGAACTTCACCCCTGATGATGGGGCAATGTGCGGCACTGGTCTGGACCGCTCCGGGAACTGCGCCCTAGGCTTTGTCGGGGATGTCACCACCAAACGCCTGCTGATGCGCGTGATGCAGGCCGGGACTGTGGGCGATGTACTCAACTTCAGCATCTACCGTAAAGGACAGAACCTGCCGGTAGGGGCTGGCTATGTCAACGTTATCCTGGTCAACACGGACGGCACCCAGAGCCCCAACATCCTCTGGCTGCACCAGGGAAACTGGAGCGTGTGGGAACAGCGCGTGCAGGAGATCGTTGCAGCGAAAGACTACAAGTGGATCACCCTGAACATCTTCTACAAGAAAGACACCGGCACCCTTTGGCTGGATGACATCAGCCTGACGGTGCAATGAGATAAAATATTGTAAACAACGACAGCCCTTCATGTACTGAAGGGCTGTCGCTTTAAAAATTTGTTTTTATGTTTTTATAGATACCACATGCGGCATGCTGAGGTTATTCAACCCTTTTCAGCACCCGCGTCTTTTTGCGTTCGCCGCAGTTGGGACAGCGCAGCAGCAGCCATGCACCTTCTTTATCCACCCCATGCGGGGCGATCAAATCTTTCCAGAAAGAAATTTCATAGACATGATCACAGTTTGGGCAGCGGTAAACCGTCTCTCCCCGATGCCAGGCAACCAGCAGCCCTGTCCCGGTAATCACGATCAGCAGCCAAAGAACCCAAAGATCGGGCAGCAGCCAAACGGCGCCAAGGGTGATCACCACCATAAAGATGAGGATATAGAAGATCGAACGTCCATAGTCTCCCCCAGTCGGTTTGGTGAATTTCATATGGCTCGCCTGTCCGCTAATGGCTCAGCGTGGCGATCAGGCTGAGGATCAGCAGTCCGGCAGAAACCCAGATCAGGCTGCGCTCCACCTTAGAAGCGATCACATCGACAAAAGTTGGCGTAGGTAAAGCCCCTTTGGGGCGGGTTTCCGGGTTCCAGTTGCCGATCAGCGCATCGCGGAACATCGCCATGCTTTCCGGGCGGTAATCCGGGTGCAGGCTCATTGCCCATTCCACGGCCCGTTCGGTGCGCGGGCTGATGTCCGGGTTGATCTCGCGCATCTGCACCACCCGGTGCGGGTTGAGGAAGCGCTCACGCGCTTCCGCAGGCGGCGTGTTGGTCAGCAGGTGGTAGAGAGTTGCCCCCAGGGCATAAATATCGCTGCGGGCATCTGTATGCCCGGTGTCGCCGCCGTACTGCTCCAAAGGCGTATACAGGGCCGTCCCGCGCCCCTGCACGATCGTGATGGTGGAATCGTCTGATGCGAGGATCTTCACCAGCCCAAAGTCCACCAGTTTGACCAGCCCGTTGGGGGTCAGCTTGAGGTTACTGGGCTTCACATCCCTGTGCAGGATCGGCGGATCCTGACTGTGTAAAAAGGCTAGCGCATCGCAGATTTGCCGCGCCCAGGTGAGCACCTCCCGCTCAGGCAGGAAGGTCTTGCGCTGGCGCGCTTCAATCATCAGCGTACGCAGATCGTCACCCGGCACATAATCCATCACCAGGTAATCTTTGTCCCCTTCTGTGAAAATATCGGATACTTTGGGCAGGTTGGGATGGTCCAGCCGGGCCAGCACGTTAGCCTCCCGCTGGAACTGCAGTCGGGTCTGCTCCCTGGTATCATCGGGGAGCGAGGGGTCTAGACGCACCTCTTTGACCGCTGTAAGGCGGCCTTCCAGGCGCAGGTCTTCTGCCTGGTAGATGCTGCCCATCCCCCCCCGGCTGATAAACCGGCGGATCAGGTAACGTTCTTTGAGGGTCTCTCCGGGTTGTAAGTCTGACATAAAAAAATACCCTAATCGAGTATACTATATATAAATCCTCAAGATTGGGAGGATTTACGCAGCCACATCAATGCGCTTTTGGTATTATACACCTGAGGTTATCATATGGAAGAGAAGAAAGAAGCCGATTTACCGGTTCTGCTGGCACAGACAGGCCCGCTGGAAGGGCAGCGTTGGGAAGTCGATAAGGATTTGCTGATTGGCCGGGATGCTGCCTGTGACATTGTGATCCTCACGCCTGATAAGCAGGTTTCCCGCAGGCACGCCCGCATCCAGGTGACCGCCGACGGGCTGGTGATCTCCGACATGGGCAGCAAGAACGGGACTCACATCAACAGCGAACGGCTGAACGATCCGGTAAAGCTGGAAGACGGCGATACCATCCAGATCGCGCTGGCGCAGCAATTTGTCTTCCTGGCATCAGACGCCACCCTCCCCCTGGATACCGACGGGCTGGAAGGGTCGATCACCATTCACAAGCGCCTTAGACTGGACCAGAACGCCCGCCGGGTGTGGGTGCTGGAATCGGAATTGGACCCGCCTCTTTCGGTTGCACAGTTCACCATGCTGGATTTACTCTACCAGGCCGATGGCGATGTGGTCACCCGTCACCAGCTGATCTCGGCTGTATGGGGCGAGGAACACGCCTATGATGTTTCCAACCAGGCTTTGGACGCCCTGGTGCGCCGTCTGCGCGACCGGCTGGCTGAAGTTGATGACCAACACCAGTACATCATCACGGTGCGCGGGCATGGGCTGCGCCTGGACAATCCTCTCCAGTAATTGCAACCTAAAATCTGCTTCCGAAATGCCGCTCATAGAGCGGCATTTTTCATTAACCTTTAAGGGGGGTGAGAACTGCTGAACCAAACCACAAAACGCCGGTTGCACCGGTCAACCAGGCTGGTGGATGCTGAAAGCTTAAAGCAAAGTGAAAAGGTGGATTCCCGACAAAACCATTCGGGAATGACGTGAGAAATGGAAAAAAATGTCACTCCCGCGCAGGCGGGAGTCCAGGAAAGGAGGTATGTGAGGATGAAAAAGAGGACTGAGAGGAAATAGTCAATGATGCACCACTTTGAGGTGCGGAAAGGTCCAGAGGCTGCAAGCCTTTGGTGCCGGTGGTCATGATTTACTCAATATTAATCTGAAATTCATCTTGCGCGCTTGACTCCAGGCGTAAATATTATATAATATAGATAACTTTGCAATACAAAGTTAATTACAATACAAATATAACAGCGATACAAATAAATAGTTTGAGCGTGCACCTCAAATAGCTTTAACCAACTGCATAAGGAGAAAAAAATGAACGCACCACTAAACCTAAAAGAACTGGAACGGAAAGCCTTTCGTTCCTTTTATCAGGACGGGATCTGGGATATTTTCTTCGGGCTGATCATGTTAGCCATGTATATCTCCTCCCTGTTCAACGAGTCGGGAAACGGCGGGTTAAAAACCTTAAGCCTGATCCTCCCGGAAATCTTCGCCGTGATGTTCCTTATCTTCGGCAAGAAATACATCACCGCTCCCCGGCTGGGCAATGTGGAATTCGGAAAAACCCGCAAGCGCAACCTCGTTTACATTTTCGGGATCAATGTATTCTCGCTCATCCTTGGACTTGGGCTTTTCTTCGCTTTCGACCGGCTGTCGCCGGATGCCTCAAAAAGTGAACTGCTCGTCCCCCTTGGCCTCGGGTTCTGGATCGCTTTTATGACGAGCCTGATGGCCTTCTTCCTGGACTTCGACCGGCTGTACATCTACGGGCTGATCTATGGTGCCGCTTTCACCGCTGTCCTGCTGCTGGACCTGCCGATCCTCTTCCTGATCGCCTCGCTGCTCATCCTGCTGCCCGGTCTGGCAATCTTCACCCGCTTCCTGATGACCACTCGACCAATCGAAGAAGGATAAAAATGAGCACCGAATCCAACACCCTACCAGAAGGCAGCGCCAACGAGATCGACAAGCTGATCCACGAACCGGCCCGCCTGCTGATCATGGCAAACCTGTATGTGGTCGAACGTGCTGACTTCACCTTCCTGATGCGGCAGACCGACCTCACCTGGGGCAACCTTTCCTCTCACATGACCAAGCTGGAAGACGCCGGCTACATCGAGGTGATCAAAGAATTCAAGGACAAACGTCCCAACACCATGCTCCAACTCACAGATAAGGGCAGGCAAGCCTTCCAGCACTATCGACAGCAAATGCGCAGCGTATTGGATAACCTTCCCGACTGAGCCAGCTCTCCCCTCATATCGACGGTCTTCTCGATCCTCCTGCCAAACAAATGTCCCGCCAAAAACGGGACATTTGTCCTCCAAAAACTTATTAAAATCTACGTATACATGCCAAAAACTGACTGCTAAACTATCCACTGCCTGACCCCACCACAACAAAACCCATTCGTACGGGCAGCAACTTCAGCAGCGTCAGGATCGTGCAATGGACAAAATCGAACAACAGAAGAACCAATCTAACCGCGGATATTCCGCCGCCCACGAGAAACTCATCCCGATTGCGATCGCCATTCTGGTGCTCATCGCCGTCGGGATGGTCGTTTTAGCTGTTGGCGTCGGCCTGGGCTGGGTCCAGGCTGGTTAGCAGCTTATTTCCACACATTTAGGAAACTGGAGCTTTTCACCATGACATTTATCACCACCTATTTACCTTTCATCTCCTCGATCATCAGCCTTGTATTTGCCTTTTTTGTGCTCAAACGCTATGCCCAGCGCAAAGGCAGCCATCTGCTGCTCTGGGGCATTGGGATGATCTTCTATGCCATCGGCGGCTTCTGTGAAGGCTACTATGGCGTTTTTGGCTGGAACCCGCTGGTCTTCCGGCTGTGGTATTTGTTTGGCGCCATTCTTGTAGCGGCCTGGCTGGGACAGGGCACCGTCTACCTGCTGGCAAAGAAACCCTGGCCGACCGTCACCATGGTGATCCTTGGACTTGGTTCCATTTACGGGCTGTACCGGGTTTTCACCGCCCAGCTGGACCCCTCCCTGCTGACCGTCAGCGTGCACACCGGCAGCGAGCTGAGCGGCCATGCCATCGTCACCGACGGCGTGCGCGGCCTGACACCCCTGTTCAACATTTATGGCACGCTCACCCTAGTCGGTGGGGCGATCTGGTCTGCCTGGATCTTCTTCCGCAAGCGGGTGCTGCTGCACCGCACCATCGGCAATATCCTGATCGCCGCGGGGGCTCTGGCCCCGGCATTTGGCGGCGCGGGCAGCCGCTTTGGCATCCCCGCGGCGCTGTATATCGGCGAGCT
>QKGK01000415.1 GCA_003250455.1 Chloroflexota bacterium
TTGCCCGTGCCGGTAGCGCCGAACACGCCGGAGGAGCGCTGCACGAATTTTTCCATGTTGATCACCACCGGGTGTCCCTGCTCACGCGTGTAGCCGATGACGAAGTTACCCTTTTCTTCCGCCTTACCGAATATCTCGGCGATGTCGCCGGGTTCGGCCATGCGCACCTGGGCATGGTGCGGCGGAATGGTCTTGACCGGGAGGGGGGAGGGCTCATCTTTCAGCCCGGCATCGATCTCTTTGCGCCATTGGGCATACTGCGGGCTGTCCAGTTCCGGACCGCGTTCCATCATCAGGGCAGGAAGCACCTGGGCATTGGTATATAAGGTCTGGCCGTAGAGCAGTTCCGCCAGGTAAGGCGCAATGCGGGTGTCCAGCGGTTCGTCGGCGAAGCGCGGGTCGGTGGAACCCAGCTGTAAGTCGGTCACCAGCCCGTGGAAGAGCCAGTCGCCGCTCTCGACGACCACAAAAGCGCCTTCCTGCACCTCGTCCGCGGGAACTTCCAGACGCACCTGCAGGCTTTCCTTCAGCCCGCCGCCAACCACTTTACCGATGTAAGTCTTCTTTGCCATGGTTTCCTCCTTAGGCCAAACCGGGTACGGCATCCGAGAGGGCGCCGAGCACCTGCATCAGGGTATCGTGGTCGTCGCGCAGCAGGCTGATCAGCTCTCGGGAAGCCCGCCGCATCCAGTCCGGGTCCTGCCCGGCAGCGTATACCTGGGTAATGTGTGCCGCCAATAATTCGCCGATGGGGGCGTCGTCCGAGCGCAGGATGTGGCGGAAATAGCCGAAGCGCCCCGCCGAGGTGAAGGCTACCAGCTCGGCGTCATCGCACAGGTAGATCATATCCAGGCTGAGCGCCGGGCGGGGCGGCAGCAGGTGACGGACCTCGCCGTGCAGCGAATAGCCGACCACCAGCACGCCCATTTCCACGGGCACGCTGCGGTTGATGCGGTTGTCGGCAATGATGGCCTCGTCAATGATGTCGGTGGAGACCAGCTGGCGCACCAGCCCGTCGTCCTCGATGCGGATGTCGTAGATCAGGCCGTAGACCTGGGTTGTCTCGTCCACGGGGACGCGCACCAGTGCGCCGAAGCCGGGGGCGTCGAGCTGCTTGACCTGGCAGCCGACCACAAATTTAGGCGTGCTGGAACGCAGCAAGCGTCCGATTTTTATCTCTGTCATGGGTTATATTCCCTTCCTGCGAAACGGTTTCTGGCGGGCTACTTCTTTGGACTGCTGTTTTTGCGATTTTTCGGGGACATTTTCTCCCAGGCGGTAGAGCTCCTGGGCGATCATGTTATCGACCTGCTCTTTCTCGCTGCGGCTGACCACGGCGGTCTCGTCGGCGCGGGTGAGCAGGTAGGGGTACTGCCTGGTGGGGACGATCTGGCACTGCTGCACCAGGATGGCGTGCAGCTGGTTGAGCATTTGCTTATTTTGCGCTACCCAGGCGGGAATTTCCACGCGGGCGAGCATGGGCTTATCCTCCCTCAGCGAGACATTGAGGTAAAAGAAGTGCAGGCTGAACTGGTTCTCGTATTTTTGGGAGGAACGCGAGAGCAGACCGTAGATCGGGCTGCGCTCCCCTGGCCCCAGCAGCCTTCCATAAAGTTCCGTATCCAGGATACCGGCCAGCCAGCGGTTCTTGCCGGCGTTTTCCACTGGCTTGTCGTTGGGGGCCAGCTCCAGCATGCGCACCACCAGGTCGGAGCGGGGCTTGTCCACGTACCCGGCAGTGATCGTGCCGCGGGCGTGCAGTATACCCAGGGCGGTCATGTAGCGTTCGAAGTAGTTCTCTTCTTCGCGCTCCTCCTCAGCGGCCATGGAGACCTCGCGCCCCCACAGTTCCACCGGCCCGTCGGTGAAGGTGATCACCGTCCCGGCAATCTCGGCAGCCAGTTCGGCCAGCACTTCGCGCTCACGGGTATCGCGGATAAGGGCGACGATCTTCTCCTGCATGGAGAAGACGCGTTCGTCGTAATACAGGGTCGTTTCAATGGTGGTGGTGGGTGCTGCAGACTGCCCCAGGGTCATGATGATCGCCCCCACATTCACCAGGCAGTAGTCGATCCCCAGGTGACGGTCCGGGTTGATCTGCGAGCCGTCTGCGGCGATGATGGTGGCTTCGGCAGGCAGCGCTGGGGTGGGGAAGGTGTCGGTGAGAGCTTCGTCGGTGGGGATGGCGCTGCGGAAATAGCGGTCCAGGTTGGCGGCGCGCTGCACTTTGTCGCGCAGGTAGTCCAGATCGGTGGCGTATTTGTTCAGCAGCAGGGCAGCATCATCCCGCAGGTTGCGGAGCTGCTCCTGCCGTTCGGGGATGCCTTCGGTCAGCTCTTGTATTTGGCGGCGCACTTCTTGAAAGTCGAGGGGCATAATTTCCTCCAGGTGGACAAATCACCACATACCTGTATTATACCAGAACAAATGTTTTACGAGAGTGGCTGTAATTGCAATTTTGGGGGTCATTCAACCATTCCAGGTACGTGTCATTCCCGTTAAATCGAGCTTGCTCGATCGTTTTGGCGGGAATCCAGCTTAACGCCCCTACTCCATGGATGCCCGCCTGCGCGGGCATGACATGGCACGGATGGATTTGCCTAAACATCGAAACCCATCAAAATCGCCATTCTCTGTTTCTGTGTGAACTGTTGCGGCGGTTGAAACCGCCACAACGGATGCGAAACCTGCCTGCGCAGGTTGATTAAAACGGATTTAGACCACCTCCGGGTGGGCTTTGTATTTGTAGCAGACGACTTCAGTCGCCTGCGTGAGGGCTGCCTGCTACACCGTGAACATCTGACCACGGTTGGGGTAATGCACATTCGGCATCCCGTTTTGCTTCATCAATTCCATCAGCGGTTCCGCGCCGCGGTCTTCTCCGTGGACGAGGAAAACCTCTTTTACCCGCCCCTTTTGACGCAGGGCATACTCCAGCAGGAAATCCTGCCCGGCGTGTGCCGAGAAGCCCTGGATGCTTTTCACCTCGATCCTGGGATTGTAGACTTCCCCGTAGATCTTCACCGGCTGCTTTCCTTCGATCATGCGGCGGCCCAGCGTGTGGGGGGCCTGCCACGAGACGATCAGCAGCGTACTTTTGGGGTCTTCAATATTATGGCGCAAATGGTGCAGCACGCGCCCCACCTCCAGCATCCCCGATGCGGAGATGATGATCATCGGGTCTTTTCGCAGGTTGAGCGCTTTGGACTCATCCACCGAGCGGATATAGGTCAGCATATCGAAGCCCAGGGCACCCTGGTGGGGGTCGTTCCCGATCATTTCCCGCGCCTCGCGGTCAAAATCCTCTGTGCGCTTGCGGAACACATCGGTGACATTCACCGCCAGCGGGCTGTCCACGTACACCGGCACCCTGGGAATATCCCCGGAATCCATCATCCCGTGGATGGCGTAGACCAGTTCCTGGGTACGCCCGACGGCAAAAGCAGGGATAATGACCTTGCCGCCGCGCCCCAGTGTGGTCGCCAGTACCTGCTGGAGCAGTTCACAGGCCTGCTCGTAAGAAGGATGCGGCCGGTCGCCGTATGTCGATTCCATGATCAGATAATCGGCGGCAAAGGGCATCACCGGATCTTTGAGGATCGGCATATCCATGCGGCCAATATCCCCGGAGAACCACAGCCGGAGGATCTTGCCTTTTTCTTCAATATCCAGGATGATGGCTGCCGACCCCAGAATATGCCCGGCCTCCACCAGGGTGGCCTGCACCCCAGGCGCTACCGGGAAGGGCACATTGTAGGTTTGCGGCTGCATCAGCCCGAGTGCTTCTGTGGCATCTTCTGCCTCATAGAGGGGTTCGATCAGTGGGTCCCCATTGCGTGCCCGCTTTTTGTTGATATATTCGGCATCTGCCACCTGGATGTGGGCGGAATCCATCATCATCAGCTTGCTCAGTTCCACCGTGGAGGTAGTGGCGTGGACCGGCCCGTTAAAGCCATGTTTTACCAGGGTGGGGATGTTGCCGCAGTGGTCCATGTGCGCATGGGAGAGCACCAGGGCATCCACTTTGGAAGGCGGCACGCAGAAGGACCGGTTGACCGCGTAGGTATCGCTCCTGCGCCCCTGGAAGAGACCGCAGTCCAATAGGATCATCTTCCCGTTCACCCGGATATAGTGTGCAGACCCGGTGACAGTTTGTGCGGCGCCCCAAAAATGGATTTCCATATCAGCTCCTTGTGAAAGTTAAACGGCAAACGCCCGGCCGGGGGCTGGCTGTCTGCCGGATATCGGTTTTAAAAATAAAAGGAAGTTGGGTTGTATTCAGTTCAGGCCTCTCGAATCATCTGGAAGATGTCTTCTCCGTAGCGGTTGTACCGCCAGGGGACATCGGCCATCAGCTTCGCCAGGTCTCTTTTGTTGTCGGGTTGGGCGTGGGCAATTTTTTCCATCACATCGCGCGGCAGCACAATATCTGATTCCACCCCGATCTTGCGGGCGGTCAGTTTGCGCCAGTTGCGCATATTTTCGAGCAGGATCACGATCTGGTCATCCAGCTGGTGGTTGCGCGGCCGCTGGATCGGCGCGGACTGCTGGCCTTCCCAAACGGCTTGCAGCAGGGCCTTGCCGTGCCGGTGCACCTGGCCGCGGGTCATCCCCTTGATCTCGGCCAGCTCATCCAGGGTTGTGGGGGCAGTTTCTGTAATCGCGATCAGGGTTTTATCGCCGATCACCTTGAACAGCGGGCGGTTTAACTGCTTGGCTTTTTCCTCACGGTATTCGGCCAGCTGGTACAGGATCGCTACCTGCTGCGGTTCCAGGTCGTACACGCCGCTGACGCGCCAGACATCCACCCCGTGCGGTTCCGGCGGGGTGCCGTTGACCTGCGACAGGCGGGAGAAATCTTCCTCAGCAATCGGCCAGCGGTTGGCTTTTTTGACCTCTTCTGACAGGATGTTGCGCAGCGGGATGAGGAAATGGGTATCCAGGCAGGCATATTTGAGCATGGGGGGCGGCAAGGGGCGCTTGCCCCAGTTGGCGCGCTGATAATTCTTTTCCAGGTGGATGTTGAATTCTTCTTCCAGCAGGCTGCCCAGCCCCACCCGGCTGCGCCCCAGGATACGGGCGGCGATCATCGTGTCGAACAGGTTGGCAAAATCGAAGCCAAAATCACGCCGCAGGGTCAGCAGGTCGTATTCGGCCGCGTGGAAGATCTTCTCGATCTTCGGGGAGGAAAAGACCTCGTCCAGGGCGTGCAGCGAATCCAGCGCCAGCGGGTCTACCAGGTAATCTTCATCCGGGATGGAGAACTGGATCAGACAGACCTGCTCCCGGTAGGCGAAGAGGCTGTTCGACTCGGTATCCACTGAGACGATCGGCTGTTTTAAAAGCCTGGCAGCCATGCGCTGCAGGTCTTTTTGATTGGATATGAGTACCGGGTTGACGTGAATTTTGCTCATGATGGGAATTATTATAGTATACCTTGCCCGCAAGCGGGCAGATTTTTGCAGGAATGGATCACCCCATTTGTCCCATTAGCTCGTCCAGCGGCCAGGTAGGCCGCGCGTCTACATCAAATTCGGAGCGGTCGCCGTGCACAAACCGGTAATATCCGGCAGATGCGATCATGGCAGCATTATCCGTGCATAAAAAGATCGGCGGAATGTGCACACGTCCCTTGGTTTCTGCCGTGATCATCTCACGCAGCAGCTTGTTGGCGGAAACACCTCCA
>QKGK01000506.1 GCA_003250455.1 Chloroflexota bacterium
CTTCCTCGGTCGGCACCAGGGTGATCTCGTTCTCTTTGAGCCGCTCGGAGACCTTCGCCAGCTCGAGCGAGACGATCTCTTTGATGTGCTCAGGCGTCAGCGCCCGGAAGACGATCACCGAGTCCACCCGGTTGATGAATTCGGGGCGGAAGACCCGCTTGAGGGATTCGGTCAGCTTCTTGCGCATATCGCGGTAGGCCAATTTCTCTTCCACTTCTTCCTGCACTTTCAGCTGGAAGCCGAGGCGGCCCTGGTTCATGATCATGTCGGCCCCCACGTTGGAGGTCATCACGATGATGGCGTTGCGGAAGTCCACTTTGCGGCCGCGGGCATCGGAGAGATGTCCCTCTTCCATGATCTGCAGCAGCATGTTGTGTGCTTCGGGGTGGGCTTTTTCCACCTCGTCAAAGACCACGATCGAGTACGGGCGGCGGCGCAGCGCTTCTGTGAGCTGACCGGCGTCTTCGTAGCCGACGTATCCGGGAGGGGCACCCACCAGGCGGCTGACCGAGTGGCGTTCCATGAATTCGGACATATCCAGCTGGATGAGCGCATCTTCGCTGCCAAACAGGAAGCGCGCCAGCGCTTTGGTCAGCTCGGTCTTGCCTACGCCGGTCGGCCCAAGGAAGATGAAGGAACCGATCGGGCGGCGGGGGTCTTTCATCCCGGCGCGTGCCCGGCGGACGGCCTTGGAAATCGCTTCAATGGCCTCTTCCTGCCCAACAATCGCTTCTTTCAGCTCTTCTTCCATGCGCAGCAGCCGTTCGGATTCTTCTTCAGCAATCTGCATCACGGGGACGCCCGTCCACATGGCGATCAGTTCGGCAATGTCATCCACGGTCACCATGGGGCTGTTCTCTTTATCCCAGGAGGTGCGCAGGTCTTCGAGCTTGTCTTCCAGCTTGGCTTCCTGCTCCTGGAGTTCTTCTACTTCTTCTTGCTGTTCCTGCTCTTGCGCCAGGGCCAGGTCTGCCCGCACTTTTTTCAGTTCGGCGGTGATGTCCTTGGCTTCCTGTGCGGCGGGGCTTTTGTACATCCGAACCCGTGAGGCCGATTCGTCGATCAGGTCGATGGCCTTATCGGGGAGGAAGCGTTCCGTCACATAGCGGGCGGAGAGCCGGGCGGCGGCTTCCAGCGCTTCATCGGTGATGTGCAGGCGGTGGTGCTCTTCGTATGCGCCGCGCACGCCCTTGAGGATGTCGATAGTCTCTTCCACGGAGGGTTCTTCCACCAGGATGGGCTGGAAGCGCCGCTCCAGGGCGGAGTCGGATTCAATATGCTTGCGGTATTCGTCCAGGGTGGTGGCGCCGATCACCTGCAGCTCGCCGCGTGAGAGGGCGGGTTTGAGGATGTTGGCGGCGTCCACGGAGGATCCGGCTGCCCCTGCGCCGACGAGCATGTGTACCTCGTCGATGAACAGGATTGCACCGGAGGCTTTCAGCTCGTCGATCACCTTTTTGAGGCGTTCTTCAAACTGGCCGCGGTACATTGTCCCGGCTACCAGGGAACCTACATCCAGCTGGAGCACCTGCTTGCCCAACAGGGGGGCAGGCACGTCGCCGTCCACGATGCGCTGCGAAAGACCTTCCACGATGGCGGTCTTGCCGACACCCGGTTCGCCCATCAGGGCGGGGTTGTTCTTGGTGCGGCGGGCGAGGATTTGGATGACGCGTTCGATCTCCATATCACGGCCGATCACCGGGTCCAGCTTGCCTTCTTCGGCGTGGGCGGTCAGGTCCACGGCCAGCTGGTCGATCATCGGGGTTTTGCCCGTTTTCTTTTCAGGCTTGCGGGAAGCACGCCGGGTGGCCTGGGTGGCCGGGGCGCTGCTTTCCTGCAGAATGCGGCGTGTTTGCCGCCGGATCTGTTCGGCGTTTACGCCGGTCTTGCGCAGCACCTGCATGGCGAGGCTGTCATCCAGGCGGATGAGCCCAAGCAGCAGGTGTTCGGTGCCGACGAAGTTCTTGCCCAGGTTTTTTGCTTCTTCAAAAGCATACTGCAGCACCTGTTGGGTGCCGGGGGCAAGGTCGATTTTGCCGCCGGAATGACGGCCCGGTTCAGCAAGACGCTCTACCAGTTCGGTGAGCCGCTGTGATTCTAATCCCAGCTCGCGGAGGACGCGTGAGGCAACGCCGCCTTCTTCCATAATCAGCCCGAGCAACAGGTGTTCGGTGCCTATATAGCTGTGGCGCATGCGCTCTGCTTCCTGATGTGCGAGACTGAGCACTTTTTTCGCTCTTTGTGTAAGTCTATCCATGCCAGACAAGGTGGCCTCCTAGTTTGCGAATCTGACGATTCGGCTCAATAAACGCTTACTTATCTTTCACCTTAACAATCATCTGAGAGTGGTTGCCAATTCGGAACGAATAATTCGAAAGAATTAAAACGTAATTGGATAAGAATTAGTCGTGTTGAGATACATTGATTCTACCAAAAAAAAGCCCATTCAACAGAAATTTAACATTTTTCTAAGAAAGTCACAGATTTGATAAGAAAAAAGCGCACCGTGATTGCGGTGCGCTTTTGAAATTCTGTGGAACCCGTTGATCAGGCTTCTTCTGTAGAACCGTCTTCCACTTCTTCTTCAGCTTCTTCCGAGGAATCCTCTTCCTCTTCTTCGGCTTCTTCAGCGGCAGGTTCCTCAACTGCAGTTTCTTCTGCTTCCACTTCAGGCGCTACCGCTTCAGCGGCAACTTCTTCATCGGCTTCGAGTTCTTCAATCTCCTCAGCCATGTCGATGCCGTCCAGCTCGGCGAGAGCCATTTGCCAGTCCATGTCGCTGTACTTCATGGATTCGACCTTACGAAGGCTCAACCCGATCCGGCGGCGGTTGGTGTCGATCTTAATGATCCGCAAGGTAACGACATCATCCACCGTAAGGACTTCCTTGGGATGTTCGACACGGCGGTCGCTGAGTTCTGAGATGTGGATCAGTCCTTCCAGGTTGTCATCGATCTGGGCGAAAGCGCCAAATTTGGTCAGGCGGGTGATCTTGCCTTCCACCAGCTGGCCGACCTGGTAATCTTCCACATGGTCTTCCCAGGGGTCGTCTCTCAGCTGCCGCAGCGACAGGCCAATGCGTTTGCGGTCGCGGTCAATGCTGATGATCTTGACCTTGACTTCCTGCCCAACCTTGAGCACCTCTTTGGGGTGGTCGATGTGGTCCCAGGAAATCTCGGAAAGGTGGATCAGCCCGTCAGCGCCGTTGATGTTGACAAATGCGCCAAAATCAGCGAGGCTGGTGACACGGCCTACCCGTACCATGCCTTCGTCAAGTTCATCCAGCAAGCGAGATTTGAGGGTCTCGCGGGATTCCTGCGAAGCTGCTTTTTCCGAGAGGATCAGCCGGCGGCGTTCCCGGTCTACCTCGATCACGCGCACGACGATCGGCTCTCCGACCATCCCGGACCAGCGTTGGTCGGGTGAGTCGCCGCCGTATGCCATGCGGCGGGAGAGGCTCACCTGGGAGGCAGGCACAAAGCCGCGCAGATTGCCCATATGGACGATCAGGCCGCCTTTGTTGTAACCGTTGATCTCGGCTTCGTAAGCGTCTTTATCCCGCAGATGTTTCTCGGCGGTGTCCCAGTCGCTCTCCTCGAGGGCGCGCTGGATGGAAAGCAGGATGGTGCTGTGTCTGCTTTCGGTGTTGACGACGTAAACGTCTATTTCTTCTCCGACTTTAAAGGACTTGCGTACTTCTTCGGGGAGTTGGGAGATTTCTCGGCTGGGGATAACCCCTTCCGATTTTGCGCCAATGCTAACCAGAATTTCATCCCCACTTATGGACGCGATCATCCCTTTGCGGATTTCCCCTGGCTTAGGCATATCCAGGGAAACATCCTCTTGGGCGAGCAGCGATTCCATCGAGAATTCTTCGGTTGCGGCTTCCTCCTTGCTAGTGTTCTGTTCTTCTTCTGTATTGTGCCCGTTTTGGGCGTCTAGTTGATCCATTATCGATTAGTCTCCAAAAATGAGATAGCCGTAATTATAAAGGAACAGATGCAAGTTGACAACCTTTGTGATAAGATTGGGGGGCGAATCTAATAAAACGAGTGAAAAATGCGAGCAATTTACCCCTTTACAGCTATTGTTGGTCAAAAAAGAATGCGCCGGGCGTTGATTCTCAACGCCATCGACCCGCGGATTGGCGGTGTGCTCATCCGTGGAGAGCGCGGTACGGCCAAGTCTACGGCTGCCAGGGCGATGGCTGCCCTGCTGCCAGAGATCAAAGTTTTTGCCGAATCTCCCTTTAATGACGATCCCGAATCGGAAGAGACCTGGTCGGACTGGGTGAAGGCGCGCATGGAATCCGGGAACCACCTGGAGGTGGAAACCCGCACTGTGCCTTTCATCGATCTGCCTGTCAGCGCCACCGAAGACCGCGTGGTTGGCTCTCTAGATATTGAGAGCGCCATCCAAAAAGGTCAGCGCCAGTTTGAGCCGGGTATTTTGGCTTCGGCCAACCGCGGGTTGCTGTATATTGACGAGGTGAACCTGCTGGATGACCATGTGGTGGATGTGCTGCTGGACTCGGCTGCGATGGGTGTGAACATTGTTGAACGTGAAGGCATCTCCTTCTCTCACCCGGCTCGCTTCATCCTGATCGGAACGATGAACCCCGAAGAGGGCGACCTGCGTCCGCAGCTATTGGATCGCTTTGCCCTGTCGGTGGATATCCGCGGCATCCAGGAAGCCCGTGACCGTGTGGCGATCATGGAACGCAACCTGGCCTTTGAGGCTGCCCCCGCCGCTTTCCTGAAGAAGTGGGCTCCCGAAGAGAAAAAACTGGCCGACCAGATCACCCAGGCGAAAGAATTGGTAAGGGCAGTGACCTATTCCAGCCGCGACCTGGTGGCGATTGCCACCCTGACTGCTTCGCTGAAAGTGGACGGGCACCGGGCCGACCTGGTGATCCTGAAAGCTGCCCGCGCCCAGGCCGCCTTTGACGCCCGCACGCGGATCAATGATCTGGATATCGCTTTGGCCGCCGAACTGGCCCTGCCGCACCGTGTACGCCGCGGACCATTCAACCAGGCCGAAGTAACCATGGAACAGCTCTCCGAACGCATCCAGGAGATCCAGGACCGTATGGTAGGCCAGGGTGAGAGCGAAGAAGAATCGGACGAAAAAGGCGAGCCCTCCCCGGCTGACGAAAAAAAAAAGTAGAACCGCGTCTCACTGAAGAAACCCCAGACCAGGGAACCCCTGACCCATCCGCCCAGGATGTCTTCGATACCGGAGACGCCTATTGGTGGGATGGCGGTAAGCAGGTAACCCTGGGGGAGACGTTTACCCCCCGCAGATTGGATAGCCAACTGGATAAGCTCAGCCGCAAGCAGAGCGGCCGCCGTCAGCGCACGCACACCGAGCGCAAGCGCGGCCGGTATATCCAGGCGCGCCCCGCCAAAGATAAACATGATGATATTGCCTTCGACGCCACCATCCGGGCGGCAGCGCCTTTCCAGGTGCGCCGTGCACCGGAGCGGGAGAAGAACGGGCTGGCGTTTTCGATCAAAAAACAGGACCTGCAGCGTAAAGTGCGAGTCCGCCTGACCGCCAACCTGGTGATGTTTGTGGTTGATGCTTCCTGGTCGATGGCGGTGGCCGAACGCATGGCGGCCACAAAGGGAGCGATCCTCTCCCTGCTGACGGACGCCTATCAGCGGCGCGACCG
>QKGK01000359.1 GCA_003250455.1 Chloroflexota bacterium
AATCCATGCGTGGATCTGGTCGATTCTGCCAGCTCCGAGGTTGGGCTGATTGGGGCGGGTCTGATTGTCCTCCAGCACCCAATAGGTTGCCAGTCCAAATTGCTGTGCCGGGTCAATCTCCAGGGCGCGATCGTTGCCAATCATCAGCACTGGGTTCTCAGGCCATCCCAACTGTGCCATGATCTCGGCATAATATGCCGGGTTGGGCTTGGCAAAGTGAAAATCTTCATAGGTCGTGATGAGCTGGAAGGGGAATTTCTCGGGTGGAACGCCAGCCCAGCGCAAACGTTCGTAGACAGCTGCTTTGGGAAAGATGGGGTTGGTGGCAATCACCAGTTGATAGCCTTTTTCGATGCTGGCTTCAATGAAACGGATCACTTCCGGGTCTGGTGTGGAAATCGGCGATAGGGTTGGAAAGATGTTGGTGTAGAAATCATCCAGTACGGGGGCCATTTCTGCTGCGGTTGTATGCAGAGGCGGGTAGAAATGCTCGTCAAAGGATTGCTTGATGGTCACAACGGGGTGGAAATTGCCCGTTGCTTTGTATGTTGCATCGAACAGGATCTTCCTCACCTGCTCTGGCGGCGCAAGCGTGGCTAAATGCCTGGTCAATCGTTCCAAATAGACTGGAAGAAATTTATCAGAACTATTCGGAAGCAGCGTATCGTCAAGGTCAATCAGTAATGTCAGGGTCATCTGGTGCAATCACAAATTCTATCAGGTTGGGATGACATTCTCTGCAACCAATCCGGGGCTCATTGACCGCCTCATCAATTTTGGTGCAGTAAGCAGATATCTGCACTTGTGGGCGACCAAAAAGCAGAGGCCTTTTCAATTGCGGAATTAATTTCAGGTTTTCACAGGAATTTGCGAGCAGAATCTCGGGAACGGGGCATTGTTCGCACATTTTAGGCGACCATTCCAGGCCGTTATCTTTCAGTAAACGGCATTCCTCATTATTTCGCCCGCGATAGTAATCGCCGTAGAAATATTTACATTCTTTTCCTGCTGGCGTTCTCATTGAAATTTATACCCTGGTGATATATTCTCCGTTCCTCGTATCTACTTTAATCACATCACCTGCTTCGATGAAAGCCGGGACAGAGACTTCCAGACCGGTCTGCGTTTCCACTTTTTTATTGACGCCTGTGGCAGTATCACCGCGCACAGCTGGATCTGCCCGGACGACTTCCAGTTCCACCGAGGTGGGAAGATCAATATCAAGCACTTCATTTTCATAGAAGGTGAGTTTGATCTCCAGATTTTCGGTGAGGAAATTGGCTGCATCCCCAATGATGGCGGCGGCAATGGCGGGTTGTTCGTAGGTTTCAGTATCCATAAAGTGGAAGTGTGTGCCGTCACTGTAGAGGTATTGGGCGTTGTGGTAATCCAGGCGGACGTCTTCAACCTTTTCGCTGGAGCTGAAGGTTTTGTCGATGATGGAACCGGTGCGTATATTCAGCGCTTTCACCCGGATAGTGGCGAGTCCACGACCTGGTTTGTGGTGATGGTAGTCCAAAACTTTGTACAAATCGTTATCAATCGTAAAGGTAACCCCTTTTCTGAGTGCGTTGGCGTCAATCATTTTTGCCTTCCTTGTGAAGATAAGTTTAAAATAACCAAGCCATTATACTATATCCCGGCGATACGGGATGGTGATTTCTTTTTCATCTGAACGAATAATTTTCTTCCCTACTTCTTGACGTACCTGCAGGTTTTGCAAATCGCCAGAAACGGTTTATAATCGTTTAATGAAATCGGGGCGTGTCGCCAGCTGTTATCTTGGAACTTCCTGCTGGGTGGGGAGACCTTGCTGATTTTCCCTGGTTTCAAAGGATGACCGGAGGAGTAAAAAAATGACAGACAACGGAAAAATTCGGGTTGTTTGTGTTGAAGATGAGCCGGAGATGATCGACTTGATCCGCCTGATTTTAGGGCGGAGTGGGTATGAAGTGGTTGGGGCGCATGGTGGAAAAGCCGCCCTGGAGGTGATCAAGGCGCAGCGGCCAGCCCTGGTTTTGCTGGACCTGATGATGCCGGATATGGATGGATGGGAAGTCTACCAACAGCTGAAAGCGGATGACCAGCTGGACCATATCCCGGTGATCGTGGTAACAGCAAAGGCGCAGAGTATTGATAAGGTGCTCGGTCTGCATATTGCCAAAGTAGACGATTACATTTCCAAACCGTTTAGTCCGCAGGAGCTTCTGGACAGTGTTGAGCAGGTGCTTCAAAAGGTCCAGGAAGAGTAAGCATTCCCTTTTTTGTGTGGTCAGGATGAAAAATATAAAAGTCAGGAACCAAACAACTCCATTAAACGCGGCCCTAACAGCCGGATACTGCGAATCGTTCATGTGCCGCCTGAAAGGTCTGATGTTTCGGAAAGGCATCCCCGATGACTGGGGTCTGCTGTTGGTGCAGGGTTCGGAAAGCGTTGTCAATTCTGCCATCCACATGTTTTTTGTCCCCTTCGACCTGGGTATTGTCTGGATCAATAACCAGCACGAGATCGTGGATGTTGCGGTTGCCAAACGGTGGATCGGGTTAAAATCCCCCAGGAAGCCAGCGCGATATATTTTGGAAGTGACCCCTGCCCGTATGAGCGAATTTCATAACGGAGATAAATTAGAGTTTGTGAATGAGAAAGCAACGCGAAAATAGATCCTTGGAGAACTGGAACCAGTTCACCCCCATAGGAAATCGAATATTGATATTTGGTTTGATATTGGTCATTGCCTCGGTGATTTTTGTGCCAACCGTTTCGGCGCAGGAGCAAGCCCAGGTGAATGTGGAGTATGTGGTCCAACCGGGAGATACACTGACCCAGATTGCGACCCGTTTTGATATTGATCTGACCGCGCTGACCAATGCCAATGGGATCACAAATGCCAATACGGTGAATGCCGGGGCAGTGTTGACCATCCCGGGTGTGGATTGGGTTTCCGGGTTGCTGGATGTGCAGGCCGTCCCGTTGGGAGAAACATTCCGCAGCTTGCAGCGGCGCTATCAATTGGATGACCAGCTGATGGCGCGGGTCAGTGGTGTAGTGTCTCCAACCCAGGTATATGCCGGGTATTCACTGATGCTGCCTACCGGGATCGGAGAGGACCTGGTGGCCGCACGTGCAGGGGTGGGCGCAAGCGAATCGCTGCTATCATTGGCAGCGAGGACAGGCTCCAATCCGTGGTCTGTAATGGCAGCAAACAAGCTCACAGGGATGTGGGGCGGGGTTAAAGGAGATGTTCTGCTCCTCCCCGGAACCAACCAACCAGGGCCAGGCGCGCTGCCTTCTCCGCTGACGGTTGAAGTGACCAAAGGAGATTTCATCCAGGGGAAGACCACGGTGATCGAAGTGGGCGCCGGGGGAGAGATGATCGACCTGAGCGGCACACTGGTGGGCGTGGAAATGCACTTCCTCCCCTTCGAAGATCGATATGTCGCCTTACAGGGCGTGCATGTGATGACCGAACCGGGACCGTACTCTTTTACCCTGAAGGGGAAGCTGGCTGACGGCAGTGAATTTGAGTTTTCCCAATTGGTGCGGGTGCAATCCGGTGATTATGATAGTGAGCGCATTACGGTTGATCCCGCCTACCTGGACGAAACGGTTGATAATGCGGAAACTGCGTTCATCAAAGAGATCACTGCCCCGGTAACGCCAGATAAATTGTGGTCTGGCTATTTTGAAAAGCCAACCCCCTTTGATATTTTTGTCAACTCATGGTTTGGGACGCGCCGCTCCTATAACGGGTCGGAATATACCTATTTCCATTCCGGGATTGACTTTGGCGGCGGTACGGGGGCGGATGTGATCTCCCCGGCCAATGGGAAGGTAGTTTACACCGGTCAGCTGGAAATACGCGGTAATGCAACCATCATTGACCATGGATGGGGAATTTACACAGGATATTGGCACCAATCTGAGGTGTTTGTACAGGTTGGCGATATAGTCACTGAGGGGCAGGTGATTGGGAAAGTTGGGAACACCGGCCGGTCTTCCGGAGCGCATCTGCACTGGGAAGTCTGGGCGGGCGGTGTGCAGGTAGAACCGTACGACTGGTTGATCGAACTATTCCCCTAATCTACCGGTCTGCAGAAATGGTTGACGAACAATGTTCTCTGGAAATCATTCAGGGTTTTCGAATTTCCCGGCGTGAAAGTCATCGATAATTTGTTTGGCTTCTTCTACCTGATCGTCCGGGGCGAGGATCTCAATGTGGACGCCTGGTTGGTTGGCAATGCCAAATGCCGCCTGGTATCCTTCCCGCACAATGTGGACGGTGATTCCCTGAGCTTCTAGTAGCCCTTTGAGTATTTCTGCTAAAATTGGGTCATGAACCGAAGTGACCAATTTCCATTGTCGGTCTGACATAGTGTTCTCCGGAAATTTGCACCGGTAGGCTATAAGTGCCGGTGCAGTATATTTCTTTTATTAATTATACCTTCCCAGGGACTTGAACCCCGGCCTGGTTAGAGTATAATATGAATTTGGAGTAACTGGAAAATAATTTTGGAGGTAAAGGTACTCTGTTTTTATAACAAGATGCCTGGTATTGTGTATGGTTTTGACATTTATAACCCTAAAAAGTGACTATTGGGAAACGCTGAATTTACAGAGTGATGACATAGAAGCGATCTATAATCACCTGTTGGAAATTGAAACGCCTCTGTCGGTGGATGAATTAGCCACAGTGCTGATAACCGACCGGTTGGCAAGCGAAGGTAAAGCAGCAGAGCGGAAAAGAAGTGAAGGCGGGAAGGTTTATCTGCCGAAGGAAGCGTACGAAGTGGGGGATAAGCTGGTATTTCCGAACCTGGAATGGAAAGCCGGAATAGTCACCAACGTACGGGATGCCCGAAGCTACAACGATACATCCCATTCTGTCATCGCTGTGGAATTTGAGGATGGCAGCACCAGGGAATATGCTTCTGATCTGGAAGATCATCAGCTCAATATTCCCCCGGAAGTGGATAAGAACGATCCGATGCTCAGCCCTGAAGGGATTTTGGACACCTATGGCGACAGCATCATTTCCAAACTCCGGGAAGCCTTACTGGATAATGATGATTTTGTTTACATCGCCGGGAAATGGTTCCCGCGGGCTTTGCTGGTCGAAGTCAATGTTGGCAACCTGAACCTTGCCGAGGCCATATTGGACATGAATAACGGCGGGCCGCTTTCCACTACCCGGATTTTAGAGATGGTGGAAATGCCAGAAGGTGTGAATATAAAACTGGCTGAGTTCTCACTTGACCAGGCGATGCAGGAAGATAATCGCTTTGATGAAGTAGGTTCTTCTGGCAAGGTGGCCTGGTTCTTAAAGCGGATGGAACCGGAAAGCGTGCAGAAAACACCGCTGTTCCTGCGATATTCCCCGATCGGTTATCCGGAGGATGTCCTGGACGAGCAAATGATGGCCCTTGCGCAAAGACTGGATGATGAGCTTTCACCAATGTCTGCAAAGATGGATGCAAAAAAAGGTGAAGCGGAAGTAACCCTGATCTTCCCGCATTGGCGGTCTGGCACATTGCCGCTGTCACCAAAGCTGGCGCATCTGTTCCCAACCGCCTATGAATCTCCGCGGGTCCAGTTTAAATTGATCGATGGAGATTCCGGGGAAGAATTCTCCGGGTGGGTAGTACG
>QKGK01000207.1 GCA_003250455.1 Chloroflexota bacterium
TCAACGATTGGGCGGGGTTTTCTTTTGCGGGAAATCAAAATATCGACAGCTTCGGCCTGTCATTGCGAGGGAGCTGGGGATGTTTTTTTCCCGGCGACCGTGGCAATCCAAACCACTTCCATGCTTTATCCACCCATGTTGATAACCCCCATTTGGGGGAGTGATGATACAGGTGGGATAAAAACAATTATAGAAAATCGAAAGGGCCCAAATTCAAATATCTGTGTCATGCCCGCGCAGGCGGGCATCCAAAAGTACAGGCGTACGTTACTGGATTCCCGATAAAACCATTCGGGAATGATGCGAATTTGGTGTTTTTGTATGCTTTCCAGACCCACCAATTTCACCCATCCCTGTTTTGCTTCCATCTTGTCCCAATCCCCCGATCAAAGTACAATCTTTATACGAAGCGTTTCCATTCACATCAAATCAAACCGGGAAATACACTGGAGCCAAACATGACAGCACACCCAGGCAAACGCCTGTACAACGCCAAAACCTTCTTCCGCTTTTTATCAGACCTGCTCACCCACCTCGACGATCTGCGCCAGGTGCGCCAGGGAGGTCGGGTCAGCCACACCTTCAGCGAACGCATCATGCTGGCCGTTACCCAGGTGAACGGCTGCCGCTACTGCAGCTATTACCATTCCCAGCTGGCTCTCAATGCCGGTATTTCCGGCGAAGAAGTCGCTCAACTTCTTTCCGGAGACTTTGAGGACGTTCCCTCTGAAGAGTGTATCGCCCTGATATTTGCCGAACATTATGCCGAAAGCGCAGGGCATCCCGACCCCGTCGCCGTGCAACGCCTGCAAGACACCTACGGCCCGGAGAAAAGCGCTGACATCCTCGCCCTCATCCGCACCATCATGATCGGCAACGTCTACGGCAACAACTTCGACGCCTTCCAAAGCCGCCTGCGCTTCAAACCCTTCCCGGACAGCCGCTTTGCAGACGAATTTGCCGTCGTGTTAGGCACATTCCTGGTTGCCCCCTGGATGTTGATCAAAAACGGGATTAGAGGTGTATTATATAAAGGTAAAACACCCGTATTAGAATAAGGAGGTTCAATTCATGCCCCCTACCCCAACCTTCCACACCGGGCAGATCACCCTGCGTCCCTACATCAAAGAAGACGCACCCGAACTGCTGGCTATCCTCAACCACCCGGACCTGACCGGCCGCCGCTACATCCCCTGGGATTTCTCGCAGGATTTACCCCTTACGCTTGCCCAGGCTGAAAAGACCATCGAGTCATCGAAAAATGGAACGAAAAAGATAAAGGGTTCTGCTATGCTGTCGTCCAAAATGACAGCCAGCAGATCGTCGGATACGGTGAAGTCGACCAGAACTGGGACCCGCACATGCCTCGCTGCTCCGTTGTGATCGCACCAGCTTTCCAACAGCAAGGGTATGGCAGCCAGGTGCTCACCCTGCTGCTGGACTACCTGTACAACTTCTCCGTGGCGCACAATATCTCCAACTGGATCGAAGACTGGAACGCCCCCGCCCTGGCATTTGCCGAAAAGTTTGGCTTTCAGCGGGCAGGCGTAATCCGCCGCAACAGCTACCGGGCCGGGAAATATCATGATGCCGTCGTTTTCGACCTGCTGAGACCCGAATGGAAGGAGCGCCGCCATGCCGCTTAATGGAACCAAAGTCCGCCTGAGAGAAGTGCGCGAGAGCGACCTGCCCCTGCTGCTGGCCCTGCGCAACGACCTGGACACCCAGGGCTGGAGCCAGACCCTCCCCACAGACTACACCATCGTGACCTATAAAAAGCAGTACGAGGACGATACTTTCTCCACAAAACGCACCCGCGCCCGCTTTGTCATCGAAACCCTCGACACCAACGAAGTCGTCGGCAATATCTCCTATTACAGTCTGGAACCCCGCTTCGAGGTCACCATCGGCATTGCGATTGCCAAAAATTTCTGGTCTGCCGGGCTGGCTTTCGATGCCCAGGAAACCCTGCTCCACTTCCTGTTCGAAGAATTGGGGCTGCGGGTCGTCCGCCTGTGGACGACCGGTTCCAACGTGCAGGCCATCCGCCTCGGAGAACGCTCCGGATTCAGGGTGGCCGCCCGTATGCGTGAAGCCATCATCCGCCGCGGCAAGCTGGCCGACAACGTCATTATGGACCTGCTGCGCGAGGAATATTACGCCCTGCACCCCGAACTGGAAGACCACCTGCCTGCATTGGAAGTAAAATAGAAGTTTGAAATGAAAAGGCAAACTGGAGGTGAATGATTGTGGCAGTGCTAAGTGATCCTGAGGGAAATGAAACCCGAGCCTTATTTGGTGTGGCGGATCTGGCAGGAAAAAAAGTTCTTGAGATCGGCTGCGGGTACGGCAGACTGACCATGCTCTACGCGGAGATTGCGGCTCACGTTACAGCCATCGACCCATTTGATCCGTGGATCCAACAGGCAAAGGAATCTTTGCCAGCCAATCTAAAAGGCCATGTCGATTTTCGCAACGTTCCATTCGAAGTATTTGCCACCCAAAGCGAACCGGGGATCTTTGATCGTGTGATCCTATCCTGGTCGCTTTGATGAATGGGTCTTGAGGGCATGGTTCATGCCCTGGAAAATATCTGGCGCATCCTTAAACCGGGAGGCCTTTTAATCGACATCCACCCGGTTTCAGAAAGATATTTCATCGAGGCTTATCGGGATGGAAAACTGCTCTTCTCTGAACGCGTCCGTGAAGATGAAAGCAAATATGTGCTCCACGCTGAGCAAGCGCTTTCGTCCGTAACAGAGAGTGGGCTCTTTACATTCAAGGACAGCGCCGAGTTTGACTTCATCATCTACGCCGACTCGGCGCACGAACTCAACGATTATTGGGACAGCCTGGATGCCTTCGATGATCAACCAGATCCGTTCATCGCGGAGCGCGAAAAACTTTTGTTCGCAAAAGCCGGTCAGATTCTGGAAGCCTCGGGGGAATGCGCACAAGCCACAGTCAGGGAAAAGATTCGAATTACCAGCTTAAGAGCACTTTCACGGTAAGCACGCCGCAGATTGGCCCGGTAATTTTATTGGGAGCTTGCGAATTCTTTGCCTGAATGGAAGTGAAGCAGATCAAAGTATCGTACAACAGGCCAAATTTAAAACCAAAAAGAAGGGCGTTCAGCCCTTCTTTTGCTTTTAAACCAGTTGGAAAATTCTGGTTTCCTTTCCGAGGTGCCATTCTGGTAGCGAGTCTCACCAAAGGCCGAGTAGCGCACCTCGCTGAGCATCTCGCCGCTGGCATCCGTCACCATTGAGGTCGAGCCCAGGTGATCTCCCAACAGCCAGTTGCTATCCTCCCACCCGGAAACGTCCTGCCATCACAGGCGGGATCTGCGGGAAGCTGTACCACGAGAGCGGCCGGTTGGGGTCAACCTTCTCAGGGTCAAAGGCTGCTTCGATCAGTCCATCCAGCACCAGCCCGGCAGCAAAGGCTTCCCCCAGAAGTTCGTGCAGCGGGCGGTGATAATAATAATGCGGGCTGGGCTCATTTTTTGCCCCTACTCCCTTGACCGGCGGCATCTCCATATAGTGGGATATCTTCAGGGCATTGGTCAGCACCAACTCGCCATCCACATCAGCCTGCTCGGCGGTGAACACCGGGTTATTGGAGTTAAACGCTGGGTGCATGGTGGCAAACACCAGGCGTCCGCCGGGTTTCAGCAGCCGCCTGGCAGCCCGGTAAAGCGGCCCAATCTCCGGCATATCCATCAACGCCATCGTGCAGGTCACGGCGTCAAACATCCCTTCCCCAAAAGCGGCCAGCGCTTCTTCATCGGTGGCATCTGCCTGCTGGTAGCGGATCGGTGTCTCCCCGGACTGCCCCCGTTCTTGCGCCTGTTTGAGCATCCCGGCGCTGAAATCCACCGCAATCACTTCCGCCCCCAAAGCAGCCATCCTGCGGGCTAACATCCCGCTCCCGCAGGCCACATCCAGCACCAGCTCGCCTGCCTTTAGGTTAAGCAAAGCTTCCACCGCCGGGCCGATCAGCTCGCGGTGGAAGCGGTTTCCTTCTTCACCCATCAGTTCATCCCAGAATGCCGCTTTGGTATCCCACATCCTCCGGCCTTCTTCGTTCAGTTTCCTGCTGTCCTGAGTCATCAGATCAGCTCCCCATCCAAATATGCCAGCAGGCTCTTCAGGATAAAATCGGCAGACTGCTCCTTGACCGCCAGGCGGTCGCCTTCAAAATATTGGGTGGAAGTCCACACGCGTTCCGGGCTGGAAAGGCCAAAGCACACCATTCCTACCGGTTTTTCCTTCGTGCCGCCCCCTGGCCCGGCAATCCCGCTGATCGAGAGGCCGATGTCCGCCCCCAGTGCATTGCGTACCCCGGTGGACATCTCTTCAGCAACCTGCTCGCTGACCGCGCCGTAGGCTTCCAGGGTTTCCCACTTCACCCCCAGCAAGCGTACCTTCGCCTCGTAGGCATACGCCGTAACGCTGCCCACATAATATGTAGAGGAACCGGGGACATTCGTCACCCGGTGCCCTACCAATCCACCTGTACAGGATTCTGCAGCTGCCAGCCGCAGTCCGCGCGCCCGCAGCGCGCTGCCGATACGAATTTCCAGGGTCTCGTCCATGACCCTTATTCTATCAGCTTATTCGTTCCGTTTGCCAAAAGAGCGCAGCAGCAGCCACGCACCTACGATCAACAGCGCCGCCGGGATCACATAAGCGGCCAGGTCGGTCCCGGCAAAAAAGGCCAACCCAATCACCGACATGATGCCAGCAGGGATCAACGCCCACCAGTGACTCCGGTTGCTGAAATACACCACAAAGAACGGGATCGCAATGGTGAACATCACATACGCCGGGATGGCAAAATCGTTCAACACCCGCGCATCGATCAGGGCAACCATGATCCCGATCGAGAACATCACATACGCCGGGATCAACGCCCACCAGTTCTCCCGGTTGGTCAGGTACACCACCAGGAAGGGCAGCCCGATCGAGGAGAGCACATACAGCGGGATGATGCCATCACGCAGCACACCCATCCCGATCAACAGCACCATCAGGCCAATCGAGAACAACACCCAGGCCGGGATCAGCGCCCACCAATTTTCCTTCGGCTTGAACAGGTACACCGCCACGAACGGCAGTGCCACCAAACCCAACACGGTTGCCGCCAGCACGTCCCCCTGCAGGATATCCAGCAGCGCAATTGAGGCAATTGCCGCCACCGCCAGCAGCACATAGGCTGGGATCAGCACCACCCAGTCCGAGCGGTCGGTGAGGAACAGGCCCAAAATGGCCACCCCGCCTAACGCCATCACCCCTACCTTGGCCCAATCATTGAATACACCGAACATATCGGTCAGGGCTGCCAGGCCAAAGACAACCAATACGATCCCCCAGGCCATACCGCGTTTATTTTCTCGTTTTTCCATCGCTTCCTTCTCCTTGAAATAAATATACTCCAGGGTTAATAACCCTTCCTGTTATTAAAATATACGTTAAATCCCAAAAGAAGTTGCAAATCCACCCAAAATATTTTCCCCGTCTGGTAGACGCACATCAGGAGAATATCTAAACTGGTGGAGATAAAGAAAAAATTATCCCAGGAACAACATATCAGAACAAACAACAAAGATAATTTTCATGCAAAGTGTCATTCCCGCGCAGGCGGGAATCCACCTCAAACACGTTGGAGTGGATTCCCACCACAACCATGTGGGAATGACTTATTTTGTTGATCCTGTTATGTGGTCTATAGTTTACCCATTAAATTAGACATCCCCTAATCCCGGTTCACAAATCACTTTCTCTTATGTTAAAATATCCCATTATGTCTGTCCCCGAACATCTCGAACTGACCCTCGATACCCTGCCCAACAAGCCCGGCTGTTACATCATGAAAGACAAATCCGGCACGGTCATTTATGTGGGCAAGGCCATCAACTTGCGCAGCAGGGTGCGCTCCTACTTCCACGACAGCGCCCAGCACACCCACAAGACCGTTGAGCAGGTCAAGCACATCGAGACCATCGAATGGATCATCACCGGCTCGGAGCTGGAAGCGCTCATCCTGGAGATGAACCTGATCAAGCGCTACCGCCCGCGCTACAACGTGCGTCTCAAGGACGATAAACGCTACCCCTACATCAAAGTCCACTGGGCAGACCCCTATCCCAAGGTCACCGTTACCCGGCAGATGCACAACGACGGCTCGCGCTACTTCGGGCCGTATTACAGCGTGTGGGCTGTGCATAAAACCCTGGATGTCCTGCGCCGCATCTTCCCCTACCTCACCTGCGACCGGGAGATCACCGGGAAGGACACACGCGCCTGCCTGTACTACGACATCAAGCTGTGCACTGCGCCGTGCATCGGCAAGGTCAACCAGGCCGAATACCGCCAGATGATCGACGACCTGTGCGCCTTCCTCAACGGCCGCACCGACGACATCACCCAGCGCCTGCAGCTTGAAATGGAGCAGCTCTCCGCCCAGATGCGCTTCGAGCAGGCCGCCATCAAGCGCGACCAGCTGCGCGCCATTGAAGAGATCGTCAAGAAGCAGCGCGTCTTCGACACCGAATATATCGACTCGGATGTGATCGCCATCGCCCGCAACGAGCGCGAAGCCTGCATCCAGATCTTCTTCATCCGCGGCGGCAAGATGATCGGGCGGGAATACTTCCTCATGGACGGCACCGACGAAGACACCAACGACCAGGAGGTGCTCGGCGAATTCATCAAGCAGTTCTACGAGCAGGCTGCCACCGTCCCCAAAG
>QKGK01000567.1 GCA_003250455.1 Chloroflexota bacterium
GTCTTCCAGCGGATGCGTTCTCCCTCGGCAGTCAGATCGAACAATCCAGCCAGCCCGGCAATTCCCAGCCACAGCAGGCCATCGGCGCGGGCCAGGTGCATCAGTCCGGCCAGCAAGCCCAGCAAAAAGCCGCACGCCCGCTTCAGGCGCATAAAGGCCAAAAAGAAAAGCCCTCCCAGCACCATATAGATGACAAAAGAATCCGTGGTGGTCTGGAACGGCAAATAGAACCCGGTGAACCCGGCCAGCACTCCGGCCAGCCAGGCCGCCTTGCGCTGCTGGGTGATGGTCACTGTCAGGGCGGCAGTCAGCGGGGGTACCAAAGCTGCAATGAATATGAATACAACCTGGGCTGCTTCAAATGGGGGCAAACTCCCGCCAAACAGGCAGATGCCCCCGGCGGCAATCAGGGAGGTCAGCGGCATCCAATAGGAAAAAGCAGGGACCGGCAGCCCGGTGGGGTCGCTGAGGTAATTCCAGATGAACATTTCCTCTCCCCCGCTGCCCGCTGCAATCCGGGCACCCCCCTGGAAATAATAATATGCGTCCATATAGCCGGGGTTGGTCTGCAAGGCTGCCCCACCAACTGCGATCAGCAGCCCCAAAAAGAACAGCACCCAATAAGCCCACCATGGAAATTCCCGCTCAGGCACTTACCGCCCTCCTTTTATAATCTGCGCAGCGCTTCCAAATGCCCGGTTTTGAGCTGGATGGAGTTCAGCGCCCAGTAGCGCACCCAGTACAACAGGAGCAGGGCGGTTACCGGCAGCAAAACCAGCATCGAGCCCGAAGTCTGCCCTGCCAGGTCTGACCGCATCGTCAGCCAGGAAAGCCCCCATTCCAGCCCCAATATTAACGCCATCACCACCAATGTGACCTGAGTTCCGGCACCATGCCAGCGCTGCACCCAGGTGGAAAATACCAATGTCAATGGAACGATCAGCAAAACGAAGTTCGAAAGCGAGGTCGGCACACCGATCAGGTTGGTGAACACCAGTGTCAGCGCGGCCGCCCACAGGAAGTGGCGGGAATCTTTTCCAAAAGCCCGCCACCATTCCCACACCAGCCACAATCCCAATATCACGGCAATGACCAACATCACCTGCGGGTTATATCCCGGCAGCCAGCGCCAGATGGCGGCGTTGGCCGAAGCCGGAAAGCTCTGTTCAAAATAGCCCAGGAACTGGACATAATTGAACAGCAGCCACTGCGGGAAGAAGTAAAACGCCCCCCCAACCAGCAGCCCGCCTGTGAGCATCATGGAAAGCACCAGCCCCATTTGCCGCTTGGATACCGCCCAGATAAACACGAATGGCAGCAGCAGGATCACCATCTCCGGCTTGATCATCGAGAGGCCAAAGAACACTCCAGCCACGCCGTACTGCTCCCGGACGACCATCAGCAGGCCCAGGGCAACCAGCAGCCCCACCACTACCGCCGGGCTGCCCAAAAATACCGCTCGCACGCTGTGGAATTGCCCCAGTGCAAACAACAAAAACACCAGCATCATCCATGGCTTTGGCCGCCAGCGGGTCAGCACCAGCGCAGTGAAAACCAGCCCCACCATGCTCACCATCACCACCGAAGTCCAGATAGCCCGGGCAAGCGAATAAGGCTGGATCTCTGAAATAGGTCCAAACAGGATCAGGCTGTAATATGGGTAAAGAAAGCGCGGCTCACCGTATTCATCCCCCAGCAGCACGCGGGAACGGCTCATCGAGGAAGCCTCATAGGGATTGCCGTCCCCTCCGCTTGCAACCCTGGCCCCCTCCCAGATGGGGGCAAATACCTGGTTGCCTCCCAATGGAACAAGCACCCGCTGGTTAAAGATCGTCAGCCCCCCCGCCGCCAGCAGAATTGCCAGGATGATAATTAAAAACATCAGGTCTGGTCTACGTCTACGCACAGGTTCTCCTGCTTGGGGTGTGAATTTTCAAGCAATATGGTATCACAGAATGTAGTTGGGGAGTTGGATAGTTAGATGGTTGGATCGTTCATAGTCGACAGTTCACAGTTGACAGTTTTTTAACTAAACCATGGTTGCTATTTAACTATGGATAAGAAAAGGACGGCCGAAGGCCGACTGGGATGGATTTTTTGTGAGGTGAAATTGTTCGTAAAATTCAGCCTATCAATATCAGGGGGCAACTATCGCATGAAGAAAAAAGGCCTTGAAGTTTCAAGGCCTCTTCTATCTATATCGTGATTGTCACAATCAAAATGAATTCATTTTGATTGTCATTCGCCCAGGTACTCGCGCAGCTTGCGGCGGATGACCGGATGCCGCAGACGGGAAAGCGCCTGCGCCTCGATCTGGCGGACACGCTCGCGGGTCACGCCCATCTTGCGGCCAACCTCTTCCAGCGTGTAGGCCTGCCCGTCCAGCAGCCCATAGCGCAGCTGCAAAATGCGGACTTCACGGGGCGGCAGAGTGTTGAGGACCTCTTCCAGATGCTCTTTGAGCAGGTTATAGGTCGCCGATTCGTCCGGGGCCGGGGCTTCCTGGTCCTGGATAAAATCGCCCAGCACCGAATCTTCTTCGTCATCGGTAGGCGTTTCCAGCGAAAGCGGCCGGCGGGCCACCTGGATCATGTTCTCCACCTTCTTCGGCGGCACATCCAGCGCCTCGGCCAGCTCTTCCACGGAGGGGTCGCGCCCCAAACGCTGGGTAAGCTGATGCTGCACCCGCAGCAGTTTGTTGATCTGGTCGCCCATATGCACTGGCACGCGGATGGTGCGGCCTTGGTCGGCGATCGCACGCGTCACCGCCTGGCGGATCCACCAGGTAGCATAGGTGCTGAACTTGTGTCCCCGGCGGTAATCGAACTTCTTTGCCGCGCGAATCAGGCCAATATTGCCTTCCTGGATCAGGTCCTGGAAGGGGACGCCGCGTCCCATATATTTTTTCGCTACGCTGATCACCAGACGGGAGTTCGCCGTGATCAGATGCTCCCGGGCGGCCCAGCCGTCCTCAATATTAAAGCGGTGTTCATAACGATCATCGGTATTCAGGCTTTTTCCGTTGAGCGCCAACGTCTCCCGGGAGATGCGGCCGCGTTCGATCCGTTTCGCCAGGTTGACTTCTTCCTCAGCAGTGAGCAGCGGGACCCGCCCCACTTCTTTGAGGTACAGCCCGATCATGTCATCGGTATCAATATTCGCCAGGTAATTATCTTCCAGGATCGCCCGGTTGTCTTCCCCGCTTTCGTCTTCTTGCTCGTCGGTTTCAACCAGCATATTCTCTTCTGATGGCTCGATGCTGGTTTCATCATCCAAATATGGGATGCCCGCGCTCAATAATGCGGCAAAAGCCTCTTCCAGTTTGTCTACATCTCGTTCTGCTTCCGGGAAAATGCTGAGAATATCGTCAATCGTCACATAGGTCTTCTTCCGACCTAATGCAATTAACCGCGCAACAGGGGTATAACCCTCGTTATCGTCCTCAATCCCTTCAAGCAAATCATCATTGAGCATATTCATTCAACTAAAAACCTCTTATCTTCCAGATTTTTGCAATCTTTCTACTATATAGAATAATGCATGAGTATTAAACTTACGTATGCGGGAGATAAATTGTTTCTATTTCTCTTCCAGCATACACGTTTTAAACCTTAAACGCAACCACCAAAAGACCTATTGAAAAGCCTTTTCACTACTCAAAATCAGGCAAAACACAACCACCGCTCTCGGGCTGGCGTATCACCAAGAGCCTGGGAAAAGAGTGTCTGGCGTGAAATTTGGGCGATAGATTTAGAGATGCCAGGGCATCTCTGTGTTATCAATCGAACATGATCCGATTGTGAACATGGCTTGTTCAATAAAAACCCAGCAACCGGAAAGCATGGTGCTGGAGGCGGGGTGCGTATTTTTTAATGCTGTTAGACTATACAACAAAAATGGGGACAGAGTCAAGTTTTGTAGAAAATACCAATAATTTTCTTATATTTCCCAATTTTTCTCCGAATTAAGGGTTGTTTTGCAACCTTTCTTCCAGATTTGCGTACTATGTAGTGAAAGTAATCAAAAATAAAACTATCGAACGCAGTTCGATCATTAGAAATCTGGAGGTACAAAATGGGTTGCCTGAAAGCGATAATTGGATTGATCACCGGGATCATTGGGCTGGTGGTCGGGATTGTAGGAGCCGTGCTGGGACTGGCTGGCGGTATCATCGGTCTGGTCATCGGCGCCATCGTGCTCGCCCTCATCGTCATCCCTATCGGCGTGCTCATCGCCATCTTCTAGCCAACAATTGAATCCAACCAATTCAGAATCAAAGAAAAACCCCGATCAGGCAAATGATCAGCATGTCTCAGGGGTTTTTCCATTTAATAGGTACGCCCCATGCAGCACACCCAGGCTCAAAGTGTTGGTCAGTTTGTATGAACTTCAGTGCTAGTTAAGATCATGCCAACAGCGGGATACGATAATTTATCTGCCTTAAACCGAGAACAAGGAGACCTGGATGAAAATTGAATCGACTGAAACGATTGGGCCAGCACATGCAAAGAAAATACGCGCGGCCGTGATGCGTCCACCACTCCCCAGCATGCGGGCTGGGCAGCCACCATTTTCAGGCAAAGTCCGCCCAATCACAAACTTGACACGCCCAGGCAAAAAACGTACACTAATGCTATGGAAACCGCATTATATGCCCTCTACATCCAGAGCACGGCTCTGCTGCTGATCATGTCCATGATGATGATGGAAATGGAGAAGAATAAACGCGCCTGGGCAGTGTTCCGCTGGTAAAAGCGAGATCACGAGTCATTCAAACTGCCCGGGCGGGCAGTTTTTTTTTCCGGAAGGCGGCGAGTGCCAATCTGGCTTTAAAACCGCATCTGCCCACACAAATTTATTGTCGAAAGTACCATTCCACACTACAATACTAGACGCAATCCCTGTGAGGAGAATTGAACACATGACTGAAGAATCCAATTACATCCTGGTGGCCGTAGCCTGGCCCTATTCCAGCTCTGAGATCCACGTCGGCAACATCACCGGCTCCTATCTGCCCGCCGACATCTTTGCGCGCTACAACCGCCTGAAAGGCAACCGTGTCCTCATGGTTTCCGGCTCCGATGCCCACGGCACCCCCATTACCGTAAAATCCGACGCCGAGGGGATCACCCCGGAGGAAGTCTACAAGCGCTACCATGCCGGATTCCTGGAGCTTTTCCAGAAGCTCGGCCTGCATTACGACCTCTTCACCACCACCCACACCGAAAACCACACCAAAGTGGCCCAAAGCATCTTCCTGGCCCTCAAAGAGGGCGGCTACCTCTACAGCGAGACCCAAAGCCAATGGTTCTCCGAAGTGGAAGGCCGCTTCCTCCCCGACCGCTACGTGGAAGGCACCTGCTACATCTGCGGCTACGAACAGGCCCGCGGCGACCAATGCGACAACTGCGGCAGCCTGCTGGAAGCCAATGAGATCATTAATCCCCGCTCAAAGAATGACGGTTCTACTCCGACACTCAAGGAAACTGAACACTTTTACCTGGACCTGAGCAAGCTGGAACCGGACGTGGTCGAATTTTTGGAAGCCCGCGAAGAACATATCCGCCCCAACGTGCTGCGCCAGTCCCTGGGGCAGATCAAAGCCAACCCGCTGCACGGGCGTG
>QKGK01000086.1 GCA_003250455.1 Chloroflexota bacterium
CTTTTAATCAAAAATAAAAATAATTAGGAAGCGATATATGGGAACCAAATATATTTTCATTACCGGTGGGGTTGTTAGTTCTGTTGGAAAAGGGGTTACCGCCGCGGCTTTGGGGTTGTTGTTGAAAAAACGGGGATATAAAGTATCCGTTCAAAAATTGGACCCATACATCAATGTTGACCCCGGAACGATGAACCCTTATCAGCATGGTGAAGTTTATGTCCTGGATGATGGGACCGAGACCGACCTTGATTTAGGTCATTATGAACGTTTTATCGATGTCCCGCTCAACAGAGTGTGTAATGCGACCACCGGCCAGGTGTATGCCGAAGTGATTGCCCGTGAGAGACGGGGGGATTATTTGGGGGGCACTATTCAGGTGATCCCTCACATCACCAATGAGATCAAAAAGCGGATTGCCATGGTGGAGGAAACCACCGGGGCGGACATCGTATTGGTGGAGGTAGGCGGTACCGTTGGTGATATTGAGTCGCTTCCGTTCCTGGAGGCATTACGCCAAATGCGGAGTGATGTTGGACGAAGAAATACGTACTATATTCATGTAACCTGGCTGCCGATCATTGGGGCTACCAATGAATTAAAGACCAAACCGACCCAGCACTCTGTCAGGGAGCTGCGGTCCATTGGGATCTCACCACAAATGATCATTGCCCGGACAGATCACCCAGTTGATGATGAAATTCAGGAAAAGATCGCGTTGTTCTGTGATGTGGACATTGAAGCAGTCGTCCCAATGGTGACCGCCCCGGTGATGTATGAGGTACCCCTGATGCTTGAAAATGCCGGGGTGGCTGATGTTGTGCTAAAAGGGTTGAAATTAAATAATTACAATCAACCGGATCTTTCTGATTGGAAAGATGTTGTAGACGAGGCGAAAAAAGTGCGCCCACGAGTGCGGATTGCCCTTGTTGGTAAATATGTAGAGCTGCGCGATGCCTATATGAGCGTGCGCGAAGCCCTGAACCATGCAGCTATCCACCTGGGGATTGACCTGGATATCGACTGGATACATTCTGAAAAGCTGGAAGGACACCGGGACGAACCTGGTTTATGGGAAAAGGTCTTATCTGCGGATGGAATATTGGTGCCAGGGGGATTTGGGTACCGCGGCATTGAGGGAAAGATCAGAGCGATCAGGCATGCGCGTGAAAATTCAGTGCCATATTTTGGACTTTGCCTCGGGATGCAGCTAATGGTGATAGAATTTGCCAGGAATGTACTTGGATATAAGGATGCCAATTCCACAGAATTTGATGAAGCGACACCTTCTCCAGTAATTGATCTGATGCCGGATCAGAGAGGAATTATTGATAAAGGCGCAACCATGCGGTTAGGGTTGTATCCTTGCAATTTACTTGCAGAAAGTGCAGCTGGAAAGGCATACGACAAACCGCAAGTGGTGGAGCGTCACCGTCACAGATATGAGTTCAACAATCATTTCCGCAAAGAAATGTCCGAATCCGGGATGGTGTTTTCGGGTGTTTCCCCGGATGAGCGTCTGGTGGAGATTGCTGAATTGGCAGAGCATCCATTTATGTTAGGAACGCAATTTCACCCTGAGTTTCTTTCCAGACCTACTCGCCCACATGCGCTTTTTGTGGGATTTCTCGAGGCGGTTTGCCAGAAATCCGGGGTTCAATATAAAACAAATAGAAAGAAGGTAACAAATGAATACTAGTATTAAATCGATCAAAGGACGGCAGATCCTTGATTCTCGGGGGAACCCCACAGTTGAGGTGGATGTAACCCTGGCGGACGGGAGTTTTGGACGGGCGGCAGTGCCATCTGGCGCTTCCACCGGAATCCATGAAGCACTTGAGCTTCGAGATGGGGACGCTTCCCGGTTTATGGGGAAAGGTGTTTCCAAAGCAGTAAGTAACGTGAACACGCTGATCAGCGAGCACCTGGAAGGAATGGATGCCCGCCTTCAGCGTGACGTAGACATGGCGCTGTTGGCGTTAGACGGTACCAAAAATAAATCCAAGTTAGGGGCGAATGCCATTTTGGGCACAAGCCTTGCTGTGGCTAAAGCTGCTGCAAGTTCTGTCGGGTTGCCCCTATACCGGTACATTGGTGGGGTTTATGCCCACGTACTGCCAGTACCGATGATGAACATTTTGAACGGCGGCGCCCATACCGGATGGCAATCCACCGATGCCCAGGAATTCATGGTGATGCCTTTCTCAGCTGGAACATTTGCAGAAGGGCTGCGCTGGGGTTCTGAGATTTATCACAACCTGAAATCGGTGCTCAAGGCCAGAGGTTACACGACCCTGGTTGGTGATGAAGGTGGTTATGCCCCTGCATTGAAAGCCAATGCGGAAGCGGTTGAAGTGATCCTGGAAGCGATTGAAAAAGCCGGTTTCAAAGCCGGTGAGCAGGTGGCAATTGCTTTGGACCCCGCCGCATCCGAGTTTTATGAAGAGGATACCAAACTGTATAATTTGCGCACCGAGGGAAAGAAATTGACCAGCGAAGAGATGGTTGCTTTCTGGAAGTCCTGGGTGGAGCAATATCCGATCGTGTCGATCGAAGATGGCCTGGCGCAGGATGACTGGGCAGGCTGGCAAATGTTGACCAAAGAAGTTGGTGACAAGATCCAGATTGTAGGAGATGACCTCCTTGTGACGAATCCCGAACGGGTACGCCGCGGGATCGCAGAAAAAGCGGCAAACTCTCTGCTGGTGAAAGTGAACCAGATTGGCTCGCTCACCGAAACGATCGAATCAGTGGAGGCATGTCACCGGGCAGGATGGACAGCTGTGACCTCCCATCGCTCGGGTGAAACGGAAGATAGTACGATTGCAGACCTGGCTGTGGCACTCAACACCGGACAGATCAAGACGGGTGCTCCGGCACGATCGGACCGGGTTGCCAAATATAACCAGCTTGTCCGGATCGAAGAGGAACTTGGTGCTGCTGCAAAATATGCGGGCTGGGCTGCTCTGAAACGGAAATAGATTTTCCAATTAAAATAAAAAAAGCCGCAACCATTTGGTTGCGGCTTTTTTAGACTTTATCGAAAAAATCTTATTCTTCCTCTGCTTGTTCCTCTGTTTCCAAGGGCGTTGGCCGGAGCGCTTCATCCAGCGAAAGACCTTCTTTTTTCATGCCGGGGGCTGGGGTAGCACAATGGGGGCACATGTTCCAATGGAGTTCCATCAGTTTTCCGCAGTGGTGACAGGTTTTCATCAGGCGGGTATGACAATCCGGGCAGACGAGCCACCGGGGATCTACACGCCGGCTGCATCCGGGGCAGTGGGGGCTGGATTCGATCGCCTTGAGCAATGCTTCTTCCTCCAGCGCTTTTTGGTATTCGTCTTCAAGTGTTTGCTGGGGGCGAATGACCAAATACACCAGTACGCCGGGCAGAAATAATATCGTCACGATCAGGACTGCCAAAACCTGCATCAGCCGGTCTCCGGAACGTTTGCGGATATCGCGATATGCCCAGATAGCAAGGCTGACCCAGAGAGCAATTAGGAAAGCAGCACCCCAGGTGGTCAGGATTAGTGTCAGGTTACTGATGATGGTCGGATCGATCATTTTTTCTCCATGATGGACGAAGCAATTATAGCATGAGCTATTGAACCTCGCGGGAAATGTGATGTTCTTGCCTTGGTGGTATAATCTCGCAAGTTTCCAGGCCCCGGAGTATCAAACATCGTGCAAAAATTATGCCATAAGACCCGCTTTATCGCTATCTTTATCGTACTGCTGCTTTCATCGTGTTCTGCCGAAGCTCCTGCTGAAATAATGGAAAGCCCAACGATTACTTCTCCAACGATTACTGCAACAGAGATTCCCACTATTACTCCAACCGCTACAGCCCTTCCAACGGCTACCTTGGAGCCAACACCGACACAGACGCAAATCCCGGTTACCCGGATCGCCTTCACCGGGGTGATCGTACCGGCCAGGTGTGTCCAGGCAGCGATAGATGAAAAAGGGGATGCCAATTATGTATATGACGAGGTCAGGGATATTTTGCGAGGTGCAGACCTGACTGTTGGCGTGTTCAATGCGACGATGAGCGACCGAGTGAGCCACACCGGGTGCAAGCACACCTGGGACCTGGTAGGTTCTCCGGAAAATGCCGATGCGCTGGAAGCCGCGGGCTTTGATGTGATGTCCGTGGCAACCAACCACATCCAGGACTGCGGCTTTTTCTCCTGTGGAGATAATGCCTTTTTCGATACGCTGGAAAATCTAAATCGGGTAGGTATTCAATATGTTGGTGCTGGTGCAAACCTGGAAGAAGCGCTTCAACCGGTTGTGGTGAACGTGAACGGGATCAGGTTTGGGTTTGTTTCCCTGGGGGAGATCAACGAACGCGTGTTTGCTGACGGCGCTACCGCAGGGATTGCTGTTATGACCAATGACAATCTCGAAATGGCGATCATAGCTGCAAAGAAAATTTCGGATGTGGTGATTGTGCTGCCGCATTCGGGTCCGGAGGACTACCCGGAAGTGATGCCGCAGCAAAAATACTGGGCACGGTATTCTGTGGAGTATGGGGCAGACTTGGTTGTGATGACACATGCGCATATCCTGCAGGGATATCAAATACTGGAAGATGTACCTGTGTTTTATAGTTTAGGTAATTTTGTCTTCGATCAAATATGGGCCAGAGATCACCAACAGGCTGCTATCCTTGTGGTGACATTTGAGGGTGAAGAAATTGTGGATTTTGAATTCATCCCTACTGTGGTGGACCAGGATGGTACAGTTCATCTTGCTGATGGAGAAGAAAAGGATGAAATCCTGACCCGGATAGAGGACCTCCATCTTGAACTAATTGAAGGAAATTGACCAGTATTTTGTAGGTTGTGGTTTAATTTTGGTACGTTATGAGAATACTGCATGCTAATCAATTCACCTGTATATTGGTGTTTATTTTTTTCCTGGGGGCGGTTTCTGCCTGTTCAGGACCGGAAACAGCGGTAACTGCCCAGATCCAGGGAGTGACGATTGCCCGGCGCGGCGTCAGCTTGCTGCCAACGCTCATGATTGGGAGCTTTACAGAAACAACTCCCCCTGAATCTACAGAGGAAATACCAACCAGTACAGAGACTGCTCCCATAACCCCTACTGAAACGCCCACTGTGCCTGGTGCCGGCCCCAGCAGAACGCCGGAATTCACCCCTACATTGGCTGAAACAGAACTCCCTCCAACTGATATTCCTACAACCACCCCTACTGCAACTCCAGAACCAGAGGTTTGTGAGGGGGAGGTGAACAGGGTGCTGGAATCGGCAGTAATCGCACTGATCAACGAGGAAAGAAGCAAAGCAGGCCTCACTCCTTTGTCTGAACAGTCACAGCTGACACAAACTGCCCGAATTCATGCCGAGGATATGGCGTGCAATGATTTTTTTGGACATGAAAGCCCGACGAACGGCGGGGTCGTTGATCGAGTCACCATGCAGGGGTATGCGTTTTCTGCAATTGGGGAGATCATTGCCGGGGGTTATGTGGAGAGTGAAGCGGTAGTGGCAGGGTGGATGGACAGTTCAGAGCATCGAAAAAATATCCTGAGCGCTGAATTCACTCAAATTGGTGTTGGGTTTGCCCAGTGGGATGCAAGTGAATATATTACTTA
>QKGK01000389.1 GCA_003250455.1 Chloroflexota bacterium
TTCTGTTGTGGATGTTTTACATCCACAACACACTTTAACGTTAAAAAAACAATCCCCGCTGACGCCAGCGGGGATTGTATCCTGCAGGGGAATTTGCGGTTTAGAGGCCGTAAATATCGCCGAATTTTTTGTTCAGGTACTTGATGTACGCATCGCCGTTGATCTTGGAGCCGGTGATACGCTGCACCAGGTCCTGCGGGTAGAACTTGGAGCCGTGGGCGTGCACGTTCTCGTTGAGCCAGCCGAGCAGCTTGCCGAATTCACCGCTGCGCATCTGGTCGTCCAGGCCGGGGATGTCCTCGTTGATCTTCTCCCAGAGCTGCAGGGAAACCAGGTTGCCCAGCGCATAGGTGGAGAAGTAACCGAACAGCCCAAAGGACCAGTGTACATCTTGCAACACGCCTTCGGCGTTGTTCCTCGGGCGGATGCCCAGGTATTCTTCAAACTTGTCGTCCCAAACCTGCGGCAGGTCCTTGACCGCGATCGTGCCTTCCAGCAGACCGATCTCGATCTCGAGGCGCAGCATAATATGCAGGTTGTAAGTGGCTTCGTCGGCTTCCACGCGGATGTAGGAGGGCTCTACCTTGTTGACGGCTTTGTAGAAATCTTCCATGCTCACGCCCTTGGTCTGCTCGGGGAAGCGGGCCTGCAGTTTGGGATAATAGAACTCCCAGAAGGGCAGGGAGCGTCCGACCAGGTTTTCCCACATGCGGGATTGGGATTCGTGGACTGCCAGGGAAGTGCCGCCGTAAAGGGCTGTGCGGGAGAGCGACTTGGGGACGCCCTGTTCGTACATGGCGTGCCCGCCCTCGTGCATGATGGAGAAAATATAGGTGTTGAAGAAATTCTCGTCCACCCGGTAGGTGATGCGCTGGTCGCCGTAGCCGATGGTGGTCTGGAAGGGGTGGTGGACCTCATCCTGCCGGCCGCGGTTGAAGTCGTAGCCGATCAGTTTGGCGATCTCTTCGCCCATGGCAATCTGCTCTGCCTTGGGGTAGTGCTTGAACAGCACGCTGTCGTCCACCTGTTTGGCATTGGCAATCTTCTCGATCAGCTCAACCTGCTTGGGGCGGATGTCTGCGAAGATCTTCTTGACGTCTTCGGTCTTCATCTTCGGTTCGTAGTCGTCCAGCAGCACGTCGTAGGCGTGTTCGTAAGGCTTGAACAGGTCGGCATAGCGTTGGTTGAACTCGATGATCTTCTCCATATGCGGTTCAAAGATCGAATAATCGGATTTTTCGCGGGCTTCACGCCAGGCGGCGTTGGCCATGGTGGTCAGCATGGCTCGCTCGGCTACCATATCCGGAGGGACTTTGACTGCTTTGTCGTACGCGCGTTGGGAAACAATGATCAAACGGGCGTCGTCTGAATCGGGGTCCTGTTCTGCAGCCCAGGGTCCCAATTCTTCGAGCAATTTGCCCACTTTTTCATCCGTGCCGATTTCCTGGGCCATTTTTCCCAGGGTGGCGAGGGCGCGCCCGCGGGATTCCACACCACCAGGGGGCATATAGGTTTCCTGATCCCAACTGAGTAATGAGGAAGCATGTCCGAGGTCGGTAAGCGTCCCCATGGTTTCTTTGAGTTCTTTCAGCTTTTCATCCATATTCGTGAATTTTCTCCTGTTTACTTGGGTTTTTTCAATTATAAGATGCAAAAATGACAGGGTGATGTACTTAATCCGGATATATCTTACACTATTTGCCAGCGAAGGGGTAGACCATTAATCTTACGCTCAATTTCTTCTGCAGCGTGCAAGGCTGCTTTTGTTTGGGCTTCCTTGGTCTGGGCGGCAATGTGTGGGGTGACCACCACATTGGGGTGGTGGAGCAGTTCCTGGTTGGGCGGTGGCTCCTGAGCGAAGACATCCAGTCCCGCGCCGCCGACCTGCCCGCTGTTCAGCCGCCGCAGGAGTTCATCTTCATCGATAATTCCACCGCGGGCGGTGGAAAGAAGGATCACCCCCGGCTTCATTTGGTCGAAGGCGGCGGCGTTGATCATGCCGCTGGTTTCAGGGGTCAGCGGGGTGTGGAGGGTGATGATGTCTGCCTGCGTATAAAGCTGGGGCAGGCTTACCTGTTTGATTCGCAAATGATTGAAATCTTCGGTGGTCAATATAGGGTCGTACCCGATCACGTTGAGGTCGAAAGCCTGGGCGCGTTTGGCAACTTTCTGCCCGATATTGCCCACCCCGATGATTCCCAGCGTTTTTCCCGCCAGTTCCATCCCCATCAGGGATTTCTTTTCCCATTTCCCGGCTTTCATTATCTGGTCCGCCTGGGGAATGCGCCGTACCAATGCCAGTAACAGCCCAATGGTGTGTTCGGCCACGGCGGTGGTGGTGGCGACAGGTGTATTGACCACGTTGATCCCGCGGATTTTTGCGGCTTGCAGGTCGATGTTATCCACCCCAACGCCGGCCCTGGCAATCAGCTTCAGCCTGCTGGCTTTTTCCAGCAGTTCGGCAGTCACTTTGGTGCGGCTGCGTACCACGATGATGTCGTACAGGTGGATGCATTCCGCCAGCGCCTCGGCGGAGATTCCGGTCTGTTCGTCCACCTGGGCATGCTGGCGCAGCAGTTCGATCCCAGCCGGGGCCAGGCCGTCACAGATCAGGATGCGCCAATCAGCCATTACGCATCGCGTTCCGGTTGTCGTCCAGTTCGTCAATCATCAGCAGGCAGGCTTCGTCGGATTCGTTTGGCTCGTATTGGGTTTCGAACCAGGCCTCGATGATCTCCTCCAGCATGATCTCGGAAGTCAGCCGCATGGAAAGGCATAGCACATTGGCGTTGTTCCACAGCCGTGCGCCGCGGGCAATCTCCGCGTCGAAGCACAGGGCAGCGCGCACCCCAGGGACCTTGTTGGCGGCCATGCTGACCCCGGTTCCTGTCCAGCAGAAGAGGATGCCTTCTTCGGCACGGCCGTGGGCAACATCTTCTCCCACCTGCTGGGCCACCTGCGGCCAGGGCTGGGTGCCTTCCGCTTCCGGGCCGTAATAAGTGACGGTGTGTCCGCGTTCCTCGAGGATTTCGAGAGCCGCTTCCACAATTGTCAGACGTTCATCTGCGCCTACAGAAATGATCATCGGAACACCTTTTTTGACAAAGCGGGGTTCTCAAGGAACCCCGCTGATAGTTGAACTGTTTTCTAGTTTCCTAAAAGGAGATCAATGGCCGTTTCCAGCACATTGTCTTCCAGTCCCAGCGCACTTTCGTAGGTGACCGGGACAACAATATCCGGCTCTACGCCCACGCCTTCGATCAGCAGGGAGCCGTCCATTTTTTCGGGGCGGCCGGTGGGGATCTGCAGATCCAGGTCACCGGGGAGGGTGTACTGCCCGCGGCCAACTTCGCCAAAAGCGCCAGCCGTGGGGGTGTTACCGACGATGGTCGCCCGCCCGTCCAGGGAGAGCCAGTAGGCAAACCCTTCGCACGCACTGACACAGTATTCACTCACCAGCACGACGATCGGGCCGTCGTAGTAGAGCGGGCCGGGTTCCAGGATGGCGGGCTCATCGCCGTATTCCCAATCTCCCAGTTCGTGGTTGTAATACGCATGCTGCGAGACAGTTTTCTCTTCGTTGATGAAGTAGCCCACAAAATCGGAGGCCAGCCCGCCGCTGCCGCCCAAATTGACACGCAGGTCGATGATCAGCCCGTTGAGACCGGAATCGATCAGGTTCTGTATGAAGTATTCGTATGTCTGGGCCATCAGGTTGTAGTCATCCGAAAAGGTGCTGACCTTCATATACGCGATATCGCCGTCCAGCACATCGGCTGATACAGGAAGCTGGATCGGGTCCTCTACAAAGTAGGGAATCCATTCAAAGAGGGAGTCATATTCCACGGTGGCGGTCATTTCCACAGAGGTGGTTGGCCCGCCCGGGTTCTGGAAGGAAACGTCCACATTGGTGCCGTCCGGGTAGCGCGTCAGAAAGACCAACTGCTCGAAGCGTTTGGCGTGCTCTGTGCTGTAGGGGCCGAAGAAGGGTTCCACCTGGGAGATGGCGTCCAGCACGGGCTGTCCGTCCCAGTTGAGGATCTCCGCGCCGATCTCGATCCCGGCGGCGGAAGCGGCATAACCTCTCAGTACATCCGTGACGATCACCCGCCCGTCGCTGAGTTCCCGCAGTACCATGCCGAAGCTGCCGGCATTGGTTTCGTAAAAATATTGGTTGGCGTCGTCGTTGAAGCCCAGGCCGACATGCGCATCCCGGATGCGCAGGACAAACTCGTGCATTACCTGGTAATACTCATAGCTGCTTTTGGTGGCCTCGATCCTGGGGGCAAACTCTGCATACAGCGCATCCCAGTCGATGTTCTTTTCCACGGTGAAGGGGTATTCCAACCGGATACGTTCAAACAACGTATCAAAGGCTTCTGCCCGCTTCATGCCGGAATAGTCTTTGACTTCGCCGGGGCCTTCTTCCAGGGTGAACTCCGGCTGGGATTCTTTATAAATGGAAAATGGTTCGCTGTTAAGGTCGACAATGCTGTATCCGGCGGGGACAGGCGCAGCCGGGTCGTCTTCGGTAAAGAGCATGTTATCCGCACCGAAAGCGGTGGGGAAGCTTTGCTGGTCGTCGGGTGCCCAGATCACCAGCTTACCGCCGAAGATCTCGTAATCGCGGTCTGGGTCGGTGAGCGCCGAAGTATAAGAGCCAGACCAGCCGGTGCCCTCACGCTCCTCCAGGAAGGGGCCGCCCCAGGTATTCGACCAGAAAGCCACTTGGAAGATCATCACGCCCCGGTCTTCGCTTCCGTTGTTATCTACGTCCAGCAGGGTGCCCTGCGGGACAGAGGGCAGCGAAAGCGAGAATGCCATGGTTTGCTCACCGGTCTGCCATACCGGGCCGATGGTTTGCCCGGCCAGCGGGAAAACGAAATCCAGGTCTCTGGCGACAAACCCGGCCTGGTCTTCCAGCATCACGAACGGCTCGGCCGTCAGGTTGATGAAAAATGGCGAGGTGAAGGGGATCGTCCCGGTGATCAGCACAGGCTCGTCTGCGCTGGCGGTATCCGGGTTGTATCCGCCTTCCACGATGGCAGTTGCAGTTGGCTTGCTTGGCGTGCTTTCGGCTGGTGGGGTGTTGGTATTGGTGCTGTCGCCGGTTCCAAAAGTGGCGCATGCCAGGGCGGTAAGCAACATAACTGCGCCCAGGATGAATAATTTCTTTTTAGGCTGCATGGATACTCCTTGCATGGTCTGGATCAAACAGGAAAAATCGATTTATGGGCAAAGTATACCCCAAATGGGGTGTTTTAGGCTTTGCAGGAGAGGGTAGAACTCATGGCTTTCTCAAAGTCAGAGATTGCTTCTTTCGCTTTGCTCAATCGCAATGACACACTTTGTTTTACTGTCGCTGCGAGCCGGACCAAAGCTAAACTTTGGTTTGTCGAAGCAGTCTCCGCCACAATTTTAGAGGATCATTCAGCTACCCTGCGAATATCACAGGGTAGAACTGTCATTGCGAAGGCGCGTTTGCGCTGGAAGCAGTGACCACCACTCAAAGATTTAATTTCCCCACGTGCGTTTTTTCCAGGTCCAGCAGCCATTGTTTGGTTTTGAGCCCGCCAACACCCCCGTAGCCCCGCAGC
>QKGK01000382.1 GCA_003250455.1 Chloroflexota bacterium
GTCAAACATCTCTGGAGAAGTTTCCATTCTCCCTGTCCGTAGGTGAGCGTAGATATTGGGGACAATCGCGCCAATATAATTGCTTGCATCGGTGAGGAAGTCGATCGCCTGGTCGCGCAGCTTATCCCGTCGCGAGCGGCGCTCCGCTACCAGGTTGAGCAGGTAGCTCCCCACGATCAGGGTGATCAAGGTCAGCACGATCGGCTGGTTTAAAAACGCGAGGATCGAATCCATGGCTTGCTCCCGGATAAAAGTCTGTTCTTCTTTTGGATTAACCCATCCAAAGATGAACAGACACGCCGAGATGTGAACATACCCCTCTCTAACCCCCTCGCTGGCCCGGGATTCAGGTACAATAGTGCATAAGCCGCTCACTTTTTGACAGGAAAAGAGCTGACCAGTGGTCTCACCTATCCTCACCACCAAATTATTTATCCCCCCCACCCGCTCAGACCGTCTGGCGCGTCCCCGCCTGGTTGGCCAGATGGAAGAGGGCTTCCGTTATCCCCTGGTGGTCGTCTCTGCCTCAGCCGGTTCCGGTAAGACCACCCTGCTGAGCGAATGGGTGGCCGCCAGTGTCCATCCGATCGCATGGCTATCCCTCGACCCGGAAGATAACGACCCGGTCCAGTTCATCACCTACCTGCTCCACGCATTGCGCACCCTCAAAGATGATTTTGGCGATACCGCCCTGGAAGCGCTGAAAGCCGGGGGGGCGGTTCCGCTGGAGGAAGTGCTCATCCACCTGATCAACGAGGCGGCCGGTTTTTCGCAGCCTTTCGCCCTGGTCCTCGACGACTACCACGTCATCACGGACCCGCGCATCAGCGAGCAGCTCGGTTTCCTCATCGAGCACCTCCCCCCGCAGATGCACCTGGTGATCGCCAGCCGGATGGACCCCTCCCTGCCGGTTGCGCGCTACCGCGCCCGCAGCCAGGTATTCGAGATCCGCGGGCAGGACCTGAGATTCAGCCCCGAAGAAGTGACCCAGTTCCTGCAAAGTATTATGGGGCTGGAAGTTTCACCAGGGGACATCGCCGCCCTGGAAAAACGCACCGAGGGCTGGGTGGCGGGCTTACAGCTGGCAGCGCTCTCCCTCCAGGGGCAGGACGATATCCCGGCATTCATCAAAGCCTTCACCGGGAGCCACCGCTACGTCGCCGATTACCTGGTCGAAGAGATCCTCAACCAGCAGCCGGAAGAAACCCAGCAATTTTTGTTGAAAACCTCAATCCTGGAACGTTTGAATACCGGCCTGTGTGCGGCAGTTTCAGGTATGGATGCCTCTCAGTCCTTCTTATCCCTTCTTCACCGCAAGAATGCCTTTGTCATTCCCTTAGACAGCGAGGGTCAATGGTTCCGCTACCATCACTTGTTTGCCGATCTGCTCCAGGCCCGCCTCTCGCAAACACTTTCTGAGCAGACCGTCTCAGAATTGCACAAAAAAGCTTTGGATTGGTACAGACAAAATCATTTTCTGGTAGAAGCAGTAAACCATGCATTGGCAGCAAAAGCCTACGAACCGGCAGCGGAGTTGATCGAACAAACTGCACGTTCATTGATATACAGTGGCCGGATTAAAGTTCTCAGAGACTGGCTGGATGTTCTTCCTGATAATGTCATCCAGGCCCGCAACCCCCTCAACTTTTTCTTGTTTTGGATAGATTTACTGCAAGGCAGGGCTGATTTTTCAGAAGACGCCATACAGGAAAAAGAAGCACTGATAAAAGCGCTGCCGCCAACACCGGAAAACAAGCAGATGCGCGGCGAGTTAATAGCCGTTGTTTGTCGGATCCTTGCTCTTTCAGGGCGCACCTCGCAGGCTATCCAACTGGCTCAAGAGGCCTTGCTCAATTTATCCCCAAATGATTCGGCCTCACGCTCTCGTGTTAATTCTGCGCTAGCCATCTCCTTAGACTTGCAAGGGCAAGCCGAGCAAGCAAAACCAGTGTATGACAAATGTTATTTGCAGGCAGCCGCGGCTGGGGATCATTTACTGGGTATACATACAATCATGACGAGAGGATTGGTCCAATTCCGCACCGGTCATCTAAACCAGGCAGCAAATACCTTTCAGGCAATCATTGATTTACACAGCCAGGAAGATGCCAACATGCTATTAAGTACAGGAATGCTTTCAGGGAAAAAAACAAAGGGAACTATTTTCCTCCCTTCAGGACCGGGCTTCATAGGCATGGGGCATGTTTTATTGGAACAATATGATCTAAGGGCGGCTGAAGAATATTTGGCCAAAGGCATGGACTTATGCCGTCAGGGCGGGCTGGATGGTCTTTTCATTGGAAGATTACAGATGTCTCGCCTGTACCAGGCCACCAGAAATCTGGATAAGGCGATGGAGGAAACCTACTTCCCTAAAGATGCCTTTAGCAGAGCAGATGACTACAACGTTTCTACCCGGCAGATCATGATCGAGCTAGATCGAGGTGCAGTTTACAAAGCCCGGCAATTAGCTGACCCCTTCATCAAAATCCTCAAGGGAGAAGTTGTGAATCCCAGACTACCGCTATTGTTTTATGAAATTGTTCAGGCGGTGGTTGCACGGGTGTACATTGCCATGGGAGAGACCGACGAAGCGCTGAAGCTGTTAGACAAGCTGGAAGCGACTGCCCAACAGGGTAACCGGCCTGGACGTCTGATTGAAGTTCATCTACTCAGAGCGCTGGCTTATCAGAAACAAAGCGAAGGCAATCTGCCTCCAAAGGCAATCGAAAACATTATACGGTCGCTGGAATTTGCCGCACCGGAAAAATCTTTATTAATCTTCATAGAAGCAGGACCTGCTGTGATTCCATTGCTGCAAGCCGTTGAAACAAACAACACTGTTTCAGACGAGATCAAGAAACACGCCAAACTACTATTGCAAGCCTTTTCCGAGCGAATCGAATCATCTGAAGACCAACCTGTTTCATCTTCAGACGCCCTCATCGAACCGCTCACCCCGCGGGAGATGGAAGTGCTGGCACTGATCGCCGATGGCGATTCCAACCAGGAAATTGCCGAAAAGCTGGTCATCACCATCCGCACGGTCAAAAAGCACACCAGCAACATCCTCGGCAAGCTGAACGCCAGCAGCCGCACCCAGGCCGCCGCCTTTGCCCGCCAGCTTGGGCTGCTCCCTGAAGAGGAATAGTCTCCTACTTTCCCCTGGGTTCCCTCTGGTTTTATCCTGTCATTCCCACTGAATCGAGCTTGCTCGATCGTTTTGATGGGAATCCATCTGTGGCACCGAAAATCCATCTCTTTGATGATATCGGGAGATCGTAGGGGAAGGTTTCTAAACCTTCCCCTACTAAAAATATCTGGATTCCGGTGGAATTCCTGAATCCACACTACCTAATTTATTACCACTTACGGTCTTAGCGTCCCCTTTCGCAAATGGGTGTACCTAGGTACACCTTTTTTCCTTCCCCAAAGATACTCCTCCGGGACACTGACGTTTCTCCCGTCAAATCGTATCCTTTAGGCACAAGTTCACTATATAAGGAGAAACGAACATGAACCTTACGACTAAATTGATTGCTGCCGGTATCCTCGGCCTTCTCACCCTGATTTCCGGCGTGGCGGTGACCAAAGCAGGCCGGCCGCTGAACCCGGTCTTTTTCAACCTGCACAAGATGATTGCTGTGGTCATGATTGTCCTGGTCGTCATCTCGGTCGTCCAGCTGTACAAAGCCGGAGAGACCCAGGGAGCGATCGCGGTTGCGGTCACCGCCCTGGCCGGGCTGCTGCTGCTCGGGCTGGTGGCCACCGGCGGGATGCTCAGCTTCGAAAAAATCTGGCCTTCCTTTGTCCTCGGCATCCACAAGCTAACCCCGCTGCTGGCGCTGGGCTTCTCGGCGCTCACCATCTTCCTGCTGTTCCGCAGCAACGCCTGAACCCAGACAACCGGCTCTCTCTCAAGTGGAATGAAGGTGTTCGCATCTTCATTCCATCCAACCGGATACCATCCGGTAAGGAAACTTCAAATGACGACAAAAAATACCAACCCTATAAAAATCCCCCAGCTGACCTGGGCTGGCCTGCTCGGCCTGATATCGCTGCCAATCGCCTGGTGGCTGACCCTGATGTACATCATCACCCCGCAGCTCCTCCCGGCTATCACCACCCCGGACGGAGAGATCAACGGTGTGGCACTCAACCTCATCACCCTGGCGGGCTACCTGTTCGAATTCCTGCTGGCCGTGATCATCCTGCGCCGCGAAGGCATGCGCTTTTCCTGGCCAGCGCTGCGTGCCCGGCTGAACCTGCGCTGGGGCGGCTGGAAGGCGTGGCTGCTGTTTGCCGCCATCTTTATTGCCGCCTTCGCCCTTACCTTTCCGCTGATGTCGGCCAGCCCGACCATCGCCGCCGCCGCACCGCCGCCGGACTGGTTCCCCGCCTCGCAAAACCCGCTCAAAGAGGTCAACGGTGTGGAAGATGCCCTCCCGGGGGTGGCTTTACAGGGAAACTATTTGTTCCTGGCCTTGTTCCTACTCACTGGGGTGATCAACATCCTCGGGGAAGACCTGCTTTACCGCGGCGTGCTGATCCCCAAGCTGGACGGGCTTTTCGGGCGCTGGGCCTGGCTGGCAGGCGGGCTTGCCTTTGCCCTCAAGCACGTGTATGTCTGGTGGCGGGTGCAGGAAGTCCTTCCCCTGGCCGTGGCGGGCGCATTCCTCTTTGGGCCGATGGGCAGCCTGCCCTTTGCCATGCTGGCCCACCTGATCGGCAACTACGGCCTCACCTGGCCCATGGTGATCAAACTGGTCCTCTTCGGAAAATGAATCGGAGATAGAAAATGAGTACAACCACTGGTAACCAATCCAAAAAAGCAGGTACCAAACCCCGCTATACGGTCGTCCCGTTCTCGTTCGAGCGCCAGGTGGTCGCTTCCACCCTGGCAGTCGGCAGCCAGCAGAAGAACATTCACGCCCTCATCGAGGTCGATATCACCGAACCGCGCCGGCTGATGCGGGAGCATAAGCAGCGCACCGGCGAAAGCCTCTCCCTGACCGCCTATGTGGTCACCTGCCTGGGACATGCTGTCGCCGCCCACCCCCACCTGAACGCCTTCCGCAAGGGAAGAAAGCTGATCCTGCTGGAGAATGTCTCCATTGGCACCCTGGTGGAGCGCGAGTTCAACGGCGAACGCGTCCCTGAAAATGTCGGCATCCGCGGCGTACAGGCCAAGACCTACCGCCAGGTCCACGACGAGATCCGCGCCATCCAGCAGCGGTCATCCTCCTCTATGGGCGAGCTTTCGGGGAGCGCATGGGTGCGCTTTATCCCCCCATTTCTGTTCAAAACCTTTGTGCGCCTGGCCTCGCGCAACCTCACCATGATGGACCGCTACGGGGTGGTCGCCGTCACCGCCGTGGGGATGTTCGGGAACCCTTCCCTTTCACTGATCCCCATCGTGGGCGGTGCCACTGTCGGGCTGGCGGTCGGCGGGATCGAACCAAAACCGGCCATCGTGGACGGTCAGCTGGTGGAGCGTGATCACCTGCATCTCACCGCAACCTTCAACCACGAGATCGTGGACGGGGCACCAGCGGCCCGTTTCCTCAAAGATTTCTCAGAGCTGCTGG
>QKGK01000313.1 GCA_003250455.1 Chloroflexota bacterium
TTCGGCTAAATCTTCCCGGTGTTCGGTATCCAGCGTGTGCCGTAGCCCCGCCTGGAGAAGGTTATAACGGGTATCAGGGAACTGCTTTTGGGTTTCATGAATGAATTTCTGCACCATCTGGCGTTGGGATTGTTCGCTGCGGGGGCAGCGGGGTGGCGGCTCCGGGAAGCTGGATGCATTGGCAAACCGCTGGATATCTGCCTCGGAAAGATAGCACATTGGCCGGACAAGCCGGAAGATACCGCCAAAATATTCTGCCGTTGGCGCAATGGTTTCCACTCTTCCGTGGAAGATGAGGTTCATCAGCGTGGTTTGTGCCAGGTCATCGGCGTGGTGTCCCAGGGCGACAACATTGCAGTTATGACGGCGGGCAGCTTCGAAGATCTGTTTCCTGCGGTTCCATGTGCAGCGGTGGCAGTTGAGCGGAGTTTTTTCGGTCTCAGGTAGTTTGAATTCTTCCACCACAGCGTCATACCCGTTGGTTTCCAGCCAATCGACCAAAGGCGGATGAATAGGGCAGGACGGACCGTTGGCATCTCCACTCACATGGACAGCCACGATCTCGTATTTTTCTTTCGCACTGGTCCGGCGAAAATTCAACAATTCCAGCAAAGTAAGACTGTCTTTCCCCCCTGATACAGCCACCGCAACCCGGTCGCCGTCTTCGATCATATTAAACTGATAGACTGCTTTATTGAAATCTTTGAGCAGCCAATAGGCGATTTTCTCTGCTTTTTCTTGCATAATCAAATTATATCGGATTCCGAAGAACTTCTATTCCTGATGTGTTAATGGCCCACCCCTTCTCGCATAGCTTTTTTCACTTCTGATATGGCTTTGGTGACATGGATATCCCGCGGGCAGGCTTCGGTGCAGTTGAAGGCGGTACGGCAGCGCCAAATGCCGTTTTGCTCATTCAAAATATTGAGGCGTTCCTCGCTGGCCCCGTCGCGGCTGTCAAAGATGAAGCGGTGGGCATTCACGATCGCCGCTGGGCCAACGTATTGGTCATTTGCCCAAAAAGATGGGCAGGAAGTGGTGCAGGCTGCGCACAGGATGCACTTGGTGGTGTCGTCAAACCGCTCGCGCTGTTCCACTGATTGGAGGTGTTCTTTTCCATCTGCTGGCTGGTCTGCATTGACCATGAACGGCATGATCGAGCGATAGCTATCAAAAAATGGCTCCATATCAACCACGAAATCTTTGATCACCCGCAGCCCCAGCAGAGGTTCGACGGTGATCTTGTCGGTATTGAGGTCTCTCACCAATACTTTGCAGGCCAGCGCATTGCGCCCGTTAATGCGCATTGCATCGGAACCGCACACGCCATGTGCACACGAGCGCCGGAATGAGAGGCTGCTGTCGTGATAGGCTTTGACCTTTTCCAACAGGTCGAGAATGCGGTCGGTAGGTTCTGCTTGCAGCGTAAAAGTGTCGTACCGGGGTTTGGTCTGGCCACTTTCGGGGTTATAGCGGAATACTCGTAGCGTGATTTCCATTGTTAATCTCCTAATACACGCGTTCTTTGGGTTCGTATTTGCTGACGTTGACCTCTTTATAACCAAGCTTGATGTCGCCATCTTTTCTCCAGGCCAGGGTATGTTTCAGCCAGTTTTCGTCATCCCGTTTGGGGTAATCTTCGCGGGAGTGCGCCCCGCGGCTTTCCCTCCGTGCCAGGGCAGAAGCCGCAGTGACTTCTGCGGCGTCCAGCAGGCAGCCAAGCTCCCAGGTGTTGATCAAATCTGTATTGAACACATCACTCTGGTCGGCTACGCCCACGTTTTTCCGGTAGCGTTCTTTTAGGGCTCTAACGGCTTTCAGGGCTTCGCTCATTCCTTCTTCGGTGCGGAAAACCCCGACATCTTTGCTCATGATGGCTTTCATCTCTTTGGCAATGTCGGCCGCCGGTTCTACGGGTTTATTACCAAGCAGCCGGTTAACTTCTGCGCGGGCGGCATCCGCCGCGTCTGCCGGGAAGGTGGGGAAATCGTTGTGTTGGGCAAAGTCAGCGGCATGTTTGCCGGCCTGCTTGCCAAATACGACAATATCCAGCAAAGAGTTGGTGCCCAACCGGTTAGCCCCATGGACGGAAACGCAGGCGGTTTCTCCGGCAGCATATAAACCGGGGAGAACATGATTATTCTCGTCGATCACTACCTCTGCATTGATGTTCGTCGGGATCCCGCCCATGGCATAATGGGCAGTTGGCTGCACCGGCATTGGGCTTTCGAGCGGGTCGATCCCCAAATAGGTGCGGCAAAAATCGATTATGTCTGGCAGCTTTTTCAGGATCATTTCCCGGTCTACCCGAAACGGCCGTCCATCCGGGAAAGTGCGCCCATCCAACTCGGCAAATTTATTCACCGTTTCGGGCCGAACATCAAGAAGGACATAATTCTCCCCATTGATGCCGCGCCCGCCTTGCAATTCCAGGTAGATCGCCCGACTGACCACATCGCGGGAGGCAAGGTCTTTGACCGTTTTGGCATACCTTTCCATGAAGCGCTCGCCATCATTGTTGATCAATACACCGCCTTCGCCGCGCACCCCTTCGGTGATGAGAATGCCCAGCTTGCGGATGCCTGTGGGGTGGAACTGGAAGAATTCCATATCCTGTAAAGGAATCCCCCGGCGGGAGACGATTGCCAACCCATCTCCGGTGTAGGCGTAGGCGTTGGAAGTGACTTCCCACACGCGCCCGTAGCCGCCGGTGGCAAAGATAACTGCCTTGGCGTGGAAGGTGTGAAGTTCGCCGGTAGCCAGTTCCCAGGCGACCACACCTGCAGCCCTGCCGTTTTCAATGACGACATCCAATACCTGATACTCGTCGTAAAAGTGGACTTTGTTGCGAATGCACTGCTGGTACAGGGTCTGCAGGATCATGTGACCGGTGCGGTCTGCAGCATAAGCGGCACGCGTGACCGGTTTTTTGGTCTCGTTGTTGGTATGCCCGCCAAAGGGGCGTTGGGCAATGCGCCCTTGTTTTGTTCGGGAGAAAGGAAGCCCCATATTCTCCAATTCATATACGATAGGGACAGCCTGGTTGCACATAAATTCAATCGCATCCTGGTCGCCGAGGTAGTCGCTGCCTTTGATGGTATCAAAAGCGTGCCATTCAGCGCGGTCATCTTCCAGGTTGCCCAAAGCAGCACCAATGCCCCCCTGGGCAGCCCCGGTATGGGAGCGGGAGGGGTAAAGTTTGCTGATGACGGCGGTATCTGCTCCACGGGAGGCATACAAAGCGGCCATTAAGCCCGCACCGCCGCCGCCGACGATGATGATTTCATGTTGGTGATGGGTTGTCATAATTATTTTTCGCTTTCTATTGGAGGTGAGCTTTTGCAGCGGCCAGAATGGCGAGACCGCCAATTACGCTGATGACCAGCCACAGAATGAAAATAAGGGTCGAGACCCGCTTGCGGGCTGTTTCCCCGTGAATATAATCCATCAACACCTGGCGCAGGCCGTTCATCCCATGGGCGAAGGCAAATGTCAGCAGGGCAATATCGTAAATCTGGAGACCGATGTTGTTCCAGCGCTGGAGGACATAATCGAGATCGATATTATGCACACCAATGATCACATCCTGCCATAGCACATGGATCCACACCAGCGGGATGAGCAAGATGCTGCTGTAGCGCATAAACAGCCATGCTTTGGAATCATAGTCAAATTTGCGGGTAGCGGTTTGTTCACTCATGGCAGCCTCCTATAAATGGGCGATCAGATTGCGCCCCATAACAAATGCCGCCGGAAGCCAAAGCACGATACTGAGTGCGAATGTGATCCGGGCAGCACGGCGCTGCTTGGTGATGGTCCAGTTTTCCGGCTTGAAGAGGTCGACATAGGCGATCCGCAGTCCATTTACGCCATGGAAAATGACGGAATAGAACAACAGGATCTCTCCCACCATAAATATGGGGTTTCGGTATAGGACGATAGCATGGTCATACATTTCGGGGAAGTAATAAACGGTGGCAGTATCGAGAATGTGGATGGTGAGGAACAACAAGGTGCCCAGGCCAGTGATCCGGTGGAGGAGGAAGGTTAGCTGTCCTTCGTGTCCCCGGTATCTCAGATACCCGGAAAAGGAAGTGCGCAAAGAGGAAAGGCGTTCAGACATATTGTGCTCTCCGGTAAGTGATAATATTTATGGGTTTTATCCCATTATAGCACTTTTCTGTCCGAACGCTTTTTGTGTTTATACGCTAATTTACCGGCTCAAAAAGATCTGCCACGATTTTTGCCGATGATAAAACGCCTGGAAGCCCTGCCCCGGGGTGGGTGCCTGCCCCGGTAAAATACAGATTGTCAAAGTTTTCTGCCCGGTTATGCGGCCGGAACCAGGCAGATTGGGTCAGCGTGGGCTGGAAAGAGAACCCGGATCCCAGGTAGCTGTTGAGCGTATTTTGGAAATGTATAGGGTCTATATAATGCTCAGCTACCAGATTTTCCTGCAAACCCGGGAGGTAGTTATCCTCTAAAAACTGCATGATCGCATCTCGATAGGGTTTTGCTGCGGTGGTCCAATCCACCCCGGATCCCAGGTGCGGGACAGGGGAGAGCACGTAAAATGATTCGTGACCTTCGGGTGCGATAGAAGGGTCGGTGATGGTGGGCATATGCAGGTAGAGCGAAAAATCCTCGGCAAGCTGTTTTTTGTTGAAGATGTCGTTGAGCAGATTTTTATATCTTTCTCCGAGGATGATGTTGTGGTGCGCCAGACCGGAATCCAGGTAGCGTTTTTTGGTGCCAAAGTAGATCACAAAGAGCGACATGCTGTACTTCATCCGGGAGAGTTTTTTATCCGTGTATTTTTTGCGGTACTTTGCCGGGATTAACTTTTGATAGGTGAAGGCAACATCGGCGTTGGAGACGACTTCATCGCTGTAGATGACTTTTCCATCTTCCAAAATGAGCCCAACCGCGCGCTGGTTTTCGATCAGGATTTCCTTTACGCCGGCATTGAGGTGCAATCTCCCGCCGAGTTCTTCAAAGAGTTTGACCAGGCCATTGACAATCGCTCCCGTACCTCCCATGGCGTAATGGATTCCCCATTCGCGTTCCAGGTAGTGGATCATGGCATAAATGGAAGGGGAGTCGAATGGGTTTCCGCCGACAAGCAGCGGGTGAAACGAAAATGTGCGGCGCAAAAAATCATTCTGGATAAACTGCGAGACATATTGATACACACTTAGGTAGGATTGAAGTTTTATCAGATCAGGAGCCACCTTGAGCATATCCATGATGGAGAAAAAAGGCTTATCGGCCAGTTCGATAAATCCTTTCTCAAAAATATCCTTGGTGGTGGCCATAAACTTCTTGTATCCTTCTTTGTCTGCCGGGTTCCACTGGTCGATCTGGTCAAAGATGAAGCGCTGGTCGTGGTTGTAGTTGAAGCTTTTCCCGTTGTGGTCAAAAATGCGATAGTAGGGATCGCAGGGTACAAAGGTGATGTATTCTTCCCGGCGTTTTCCTGCCAGGGAAAACAGGTCGTCAAACATGAAGGGGGCAGTGATCACGGTGGGGCCGCCATCAAACTTGAATCCGTTGATTTCGTAAACATAAGCGCGTCCGCCGGGTTTATCCAAAGATCTCGACTCGATGTCCCTTGGCGGCCAGGCGGATGGCGGTGGCGAGGCCACCAAAGCCGCTGCCGATGACGCTGATTTTTCGTTGTTTCATGTTTGGTTTCCTCAAATAAATATAAAGTTATCGCGCTTGCCACCAGATGGCTGGCAGCATGGAGAGTTTCCTGGGGGTGTTTACTGCGGCCCTTTTGTGGAAGACGTCGTACTGGTTGGCTTCGATGGCGTTCAAAATCCCGGCGTAAAATTTTGCCGCAGCAGCAATAGCAAAGCGGCCGTCCTTGTGCAGCATGCGGATTCCAGGCGCCGCCTCTCTGTATAGCTGGCGGTTGCGGTCAATCTGGAACTGCATAAAGGCCTTCCAGTTTTGTGTAACTCTGCCTGCCTCTAAATCAGCTTCGGTGAGGCCAAATTGATCCAGTTCTTCCTGTGGAAGGTAAATGCGTCCATTGGACAGATCTTCCCCAACATCCCGTAGGATATTGGTGATCTGAAGGGCCAGGCCGAGCTTGATCGCGTAGGGAATTGCCGCATCATTGTTAAAGCCAATGATGTGCATGACCATCAGCCCGACGGTGGAAGCGACGCCATAGGCATATTGCGCAAGTTCCGGGAAGGTCTCGTAGCGGTTTTTGATCAGGTCGATGGCTACTCCGTCGATGAGCTGCTCTGCATAGATTTTTGGAATGCGGTAGCGATACTGCACATCAGCCCAGGCTATCGCGATCAGATCGCTGGGGGAGGGGTGGCGTTCCAAGGTGCGGCTGCGCCACTGTTGTAAGGTGGCTTCCGGATCTTTTGACGGGAGGTCTACGATATTGTCGCTTACACGGCAAAAGGCATATAAAACCCGGGCAGCGATCCTTTTTTGCGGAGGAAGCAAAGAGGATGCCATGTAAAAGGATTTGCTGTATTGCGCAATGATCTGGTCGCAATAGGCATAGGCCTGTTCGAGGGTATCGGTATTGGAAATCAACACCGGTTCTCCAGGGTGTTCCTTTGGGTGGAGGGCAAGTGATAATAGGTGGCGTTCCCAATCCGGATTTTGTATACTCATGGCAAGCTCCTTACGGGTTGAAATTGGATAAACTTTGTAGAGTATAACTATGTATACATAAATTGTCAATATAATATGTGCAAAATATTGACGTAAAGATTGTTCTTCGATAAAATATCGCTATAATTTGTGTTAAAAAGGAACCATATGGGCGAAAAATTGTTACAACCGCCGAGTCCAGAAGGACCCCAAGGGTTAGCAGCGCTGCGTGCTTTGTCGCAGGAGCGCAATATTTTGGCAGCGCTCTCCGCATTGCACCAGGAAATGGGAGATGTCTTCCAGATTCCTTTACCGGGATTCAATCCGGTCGTGATAGTTGGGCCGGAAGCTAACCGGTTTGTATTGGTGGGGGAGCGGGATAAGCTGCTCTGGCGGAATGATGCTGACCCGGTGGTGGATTTGCTCCATCATGGCGTATTGGTTGTGGATGGAGAAGCGCACGACAACATCCGGAAAGAACTGAATCCATCGCTCCACAGGCGGATGGTGGCTGGATTTATCGATACGATGATTGCCAGTACGGATGAGATCATCGATAATTGGGAGCCGGGAAGAACCTACAACATGCTGGACGAAATGCGAAAGATCGCACTGTTGATCTTAATGCGCACGGTCTTTGGGATCAATTTCCGAGACCGCATGGGTGAAATGTGGGGACCAATCCTGAAGAACATCGCTTATATCTCTCCTGGGCTGTGGGTGGTCTGGCCCGGCGTGCCCCGTCCCGGGTATCGGTCTGCCCGGAAAAAGCTGGATGCCTACTTATTTGAAGTGATTGCACGGCTGCGAAAAGGATCATCAACCGGAGATAACCTGTTGTCCTATTTGGTGTTTGAATCGGGCATGCCTGATGAGTTGATCCGTGACCAGCTGCTGACCCTGCTGATTGCTGGACACGATACCAGCACAGCATCGCTTGCCTGGACACTGTATTTGCTGGGAAAATACTCCGGCTGGATGCAGCAGGTTGTGGGTGAGTTAGATAAAGTTTTGGGACACCAAGTTCCTTCAGTTGAGGCAGTCAAAAAGCTGGCAATCCTGGATCGGGTAACGAAGGAGTCGCTCCGTCTGTATCCGCCGATCCATTTGGGAGCCCGTGTGGCAGCCCAGGAGCTTGCGTTTGGCAGATATCGTATCCCTGCCGGGCAGCGGGTGGTGTATTCTATCTATCTGTCACACCGTCACCCCGATTTTTGGGAAACTCCCGACACTTTTGACCCGGACCGGTTCCTGCCGGAAAAGGTGAAGGAACGGCCACATTATGTGTATCTTCCATTCGGCGGCGGATCTCGCAATTGTATTGGTTTTTCTTTTGCACAGGTGGAACTGCCGCTGGTTTTGGCGAGGATTTTTCAGCGATATAGGCTGCAATTAACTCCTGCGAAGGTCCATTCCCATATGGGGGCGACCCTGGAACCGCGCCGTGGCGTATTTATGAAAGTTGAGGAGCGGAACTAACCTTATGACATATTTCCAAATCTTACTGGTTTTTATCCTTCCACCGATCCTGGTGCTGTGGTTCACACTTCGACGGAAAATAAACAGGAAGGAAACCCGTTTGCTGCTCGTCCTGGTGGTGGTAGCGGTGATATATACCACGCCCTGGGACAATTATTTGGTGGCAAACAGGATCTGGTGGTATGACCCTGATCTGGTCTCCGGAATGACTTTAGGATGGGTGCCGATCGAAGAATATGCGTTTTTTGTCCTCCAAACGCTGTTCACAGGGTTGCTTTATCTTATGCTGCGGTCCCAAAACAATAAATTAACTTCGTATAGCCATAAATCTGATAAAATCCGGTGGATCTTTTGGGCAGTAACAGCACTTTTCTGGTTGGTTGCCTTGGGATTATTGCTCGGCGGAGGAGTACAGTGGCGTTACCTGGCGATAACGGTCGCCTGGGCCTTCATCCCGGTGATGATC
>QKGK01000062.1 GCA_003250455.1 Chloroflexota bacterium
GTCTCAGCGGCCAGCCGCTGCTGGAGCTTTCAACCCGCACGATTGCCCATATTTTTGGCTATACGAAAGGGATTCTCCCGATCATCGGCGTGGGCGGGATCGCCTCCCCGCAGGACGCCCAGCACAAGCTCGACGCTGGTGCTGCCCTGCTGCAGGTCTACACCGGGCTGATCTACCGGGGCCCTGCCCTGGTGAAAGAGATCGTCGAAGGGATTGCTTCAAAAGCGTCCCAACCTGTTGTATAATCGCTGTTATTGTCTAGACAATCGGATTGCCCATGGAATTTGAGAACTACCAATCCCCTTTTAGCTGGCGTTACGGCAGCCCCGCGCTGCGCCGCATCTGGAGCGAGCATCACAAGCGCATCCTCTGGCGGCAGATCTGGGTCGCCTTGGCAGAAGCCCAGGCAGACTTTGGACTGGTCAGCCCGGAGCAGCTCGCCGACCTGAAAGCCCACGCCGGGCAGATCGATATTCCCCGCGCTTTAGAGATCGAAGCCGAGATCCATCACGACCTGATGGCCGAGATCCGCACCTTCGCCGAGCAGTGCCCGGTGGGCGGAGGAGTGATCCACCTGGGGGCGACCTCCATGGACGTGGTTGATAATGCCGACGCTCTGCGGGTCAAGCAGTCGCTGACTCCCCTGCGCCAAAAGCTGGCCCGGCTGATCCTGGCCTTCCTGGGCAAAGTAGAGACCTACGCCGAACTGCCGATCATCGCTTTCACCCACATCCAGCCCGCTGAACCCAGCACGCTGGGCTACCGGCTGGCAGTTTACGCCCAGGACCTGATCGCCGACTGGGAAAAGCTGGCCGAGATAGATGCCGCCTATAAAGGGAAAGGCTTCAAAGGAGCCGTGGGGACTGCCGCAGGTTATACCGAACTGGTCGGGAAAGAGAACTTCCCTCAATTTGAAGCCCGCCTGAGCGAGTTGCTCAACATTCCCTTCTTCCCCATCACTACCCAGACCTACCCGCGCAAGCAGGACCTTCACCTGATGCAGGCATTAGCCTCCCTGGGTGCCAGCCTTTATAAATTTGCCTTCGACCTGCGCATCCTGCAATCCCCCCCGATCGGCGAGCTCAGCGAACCCTTCCGGGAGAAGCAGGTCGGCTCTTCAGCGATGCCCTTCAAGCGCAACCCGATCAACGCCGAGAAGATCGACTCCCTGGCGAGGATGCTGGCACAGTACCCCCGCCTGGCCTGGGACAACGCCGCCCACTCGCTGCTGGAGCGCACCCTGGACGACAGTGCCAACCGGCGTACCCACCTCCCGGAAGCCCTGCTGGTAGCGGACGAGCTCCTTGGTGTGGCGCAAAAGCTGATCGACGGGCTGGTGGTCAATGAACCTGTTATCCGGCGAAACCTGACCACCTACGGGCCATTTGCCGCCACCGAAAAGATCATGCTTGCAGCGGTCAAAAAAGGCGCTGACCGGCAGAAGATCCACGAGATCATCCGGCAGCACGCCATGCCCGCCTGGCAGGCCATCCAGAAAGGGGAAACCAACCCCCTGGCTGCTGCGCTGATCGCTGATGAAACGCTGCTCCGCTACCTGACCGCAGAGGAAATCAGCACGCTGTTTGACGCCACCACCCACACCGGGATCGCAGCCGAAGCAGCCAAAAATCTTGCCGCCCAAAAAGAAACCTTTACCGCCTGGCTCGACCGGGCGGACGGGGCCACTCAATAAATATCGTCTTTTAATACAATAGCATATCAAACACCAACCACTCACACGCTATTCACCTATCTCTGGAGGATCAATGAACGAAGAATTATTCCAAACCAATACTGCCCTGACCTTTGATGATGTGCTCATCGTCCCCGGTTTCAGCCAGGTGCTCCCCAACGATGTGGACACCTCCACCCGTCTCACCGACAGCATTTCGCTGCACATCCCGCTGATCTCAGCGGCGATGGACACCGTCACGGAAGCACGGCTGGCAATTGCCCTGGCGCGCCAGGGCGGGATCGGAGTCATCCACCGCAATATGTCGCCGGAGGATCAGGCCGGGGAAGTTGATAAGGTCAAGCGCTCCCAGTCCGGGATGATCGTGGAGCCGATCACACTGCGCCCCGATAACACCCTTGCAGAAGCCGAACAGATCATGTCCACCTACCACATCAGCGGAGTTCCCATCACCCTGGAGAACGGAAAGCTGGTCGGTATCCTCACCAACCGGGATGTGCGCTTTGTGGAAGAGAAGGACTATTACCTGCCGATCAAGGAATTCATGACCCCGGAAGAGCGCCTGGTTTCCGGCCACGTAGGCATCAAAATAGAAAAAGCCAAAGAGATCCTCCAGAAGCACCGCATCGAAAAGTTACCACTGGTGAATGGGAATAATATTCTCAAGGGGCTGATCACGGTCAAAGATATCCAGAAGGCCAAAGATTTCCCCTACGCTTCGGTGGATTCGCAAGGCCAGCTATTGGCCGCTGCTGCGGTCGGCGTGGGACAGGATGCCATCAACCGGGTAGACCTGATGGTGGCCGAAGGATTGGACATGATCGTGATCGACACCGCCCACGGCCACACCCAGGGCGTGATCGAAACCATCCAGACGATCAAATCCAACTGGCCCGACCTGCCGATCATGGCCGGGAACGTGGTCACCGGGGAAGGCACCCAGGCATTGATCGATGCCGGTGCGGATATCGTCAAGGTGGGCGTAGGGGCAGGTTCGATCTGCACCACCCGCGTGGTATCCGGTGCGGGCATGCCGCAGATCACCGCCATCTACAACTGTGCCCAGGTAGCCCGCCCGCAGGGGGTCACCGTGATCGCCGATGGCGGGGTCAAGTTCAGCGGTGACATCCCCAAAGCGATTGTTGCCGGCGCGGACGCCATCATGGTGGGCAGCTTGCTGGCCGGGCTGGAAGAATCTCCCGGTGAAGTCATCCTCTACGAGGGCCGTCGCTTCAAGGAATACCGCGGCATGGGCAGCCTGGGCGCGATGAAAGGCTATGGAAAGGATCGCTATGGCACAGGGCAATCCGGCAGCAGCAAGCTGGTTCCCGAAGGGATTGAGGGCCGGGTGCCTTACAAAGGCGACCTGGGCGACTACGTTTTCCAGATGATCGGCGGGCTGCGCTCCAGCATGGGGTACGCCGGGGCTGCCACCCTGGAAGACCTGCGCACCAGGACCAAACTGATCCAGATCACCCACGCCGGGCTGATCGAAAGCCATCCGCACGACATCATCATTACCAAGGAAGCGCCAAACTACCAGGTTTCGAATTGAATTTTCGTTCTCACCAAACATACAGGAGCGTGGTTAATCCCACGCTCTTTTCTATTTCTTTCTCATGATGTTGACAGTATTTTTACTCATCACAAAACGGATTTCCATGCGAAAATTGAACAACTGGATTTCAAATCCTGCCGGGTTACCCGGCGCATCTGAGGAGAATGCAGCATGGACACACAATTGATTGGTTATCTTTGTGTAGGTGGGGTGATCTTTTTTGTTTTCATTGGCGGGATCATTGCCACCATTGCCGGAATCCGCAACCGGCGCAAAGGTTCTGCCAGCCAAAACTGGCCGGCGGCCGGCGGCCTCATCACCAATGGGTGGATCGAGGAAAACCAGGACACCGATGACGAAGGTTTTACCTCCACCACTTACACGCCCAAATGGGAGTATCAATACCAGGTCGGGCAGCAGACCCACAGCAGCAGCCGGGTTTCGTTTGGCGGGGTCACCGGCTACGGTCGGCGGAAAAGGGCAGAGGAGGAACTCAACCGCTTCCCAATCAACAGCCAGCTGCGCGTCTATTACGATCCTGCCAACCCCAGCGACGCAGTGCTGATACGCGGCACCAAGGGCACCATGGGAGGTATAATTGCTGGCATCATCCTGATGGCACTTTCCGTTTGCGGTTCCTGCTTCTGGCTCTATTTCTTGCTGAAAAATATGGGCGTGTTTTAAAGAAGGTAATTTATCCTATAAGCTCGGTTTGGTGCTGTTCCAGACGCCCAACCCAATATCCTGAAATGAGAATTCCTCTATGGCCAAATCCGACTCTCTACCCGCCCCCTTAATCTCACTCCAGACGCCGGATGTTGCATTTGAAAATGTCGGGGGGAAAGGGGCCAATCTGATTGCCCTGGCCCAGGGGGGATTCCCGGTGCCGGATGCCTTCCTCGTCCCGACACAGGTTTACCGGGAATATGTATCGAAGAACCAACTGGGTACCTTTATCAATGACATCCTTGCAAAAACCGACCTGACCCACCCGGACGAACTGGAAAACGCATCGGCCCAGATCCGGGCGGCATTTACAGGCGGCAGCATTCCTGAGGACCTCACCGAACTGTTGACGACTGCCTGGCATTGGCTGGGAGAACAGCCGGTGGCGGTGCGCTCTTCCGCCACCGCCGAAGACCTCCCGGAGATGTCCTTTGCCGGACAGCAGGACACCTACCTCAACGTGATCGGCGGGGGTGCCCTATTCGAAGCAGTCGTTTCCTGTTGGGCTTCGCTGTGGACGGCTCGGGCCATCGGCTACCGGGCGCGCAACCACATCCCACAGGGAGATGTTTCCCTCTCGGTGGTGGTGCAGCAAATGGTGCAAAGCCAGGCCTCCGGCGTGCTCTTCACTGCTAACCCGCTCACCGGGCTGCGCAGCGAAACTACGATAGACGCTACCCTCGGCCTGGGCGAAGCGCTGGTCAGCGGGCAGGTGGAACCAGACCATTACCTGGTGGATTCAAAAAATGGCAGCATCCTCGAAAAGACGCTGGGGGCTAAAGCCCTCATCATCCGTGGAGAAGCAGGCGGCGGCGTGCTGACGGAACAGGTTGATGCGGCGGAAACGCAAGCCATCCCGGACGAGGTCATCCTGCAGCTGGTAGAAACCGGCAAGCAGATCGAAGCTATATTCGGCTCCCCGCAGGATATTGAATGGGCCTGGGCAGAAGATAAGCTCTATATTTTGCAGTCCCGCCCGATCACCTCGCTCTACCCCATTCCCCAGGGGCCGGACGATGGTCAACTGAAAGTATTTTTCTCCTTCGGGGCTGTCCAGGGAATCCTCACCCCCATGACACCCCTGGGACAGGACGCCATCCGGCTGATCTTTGCCGGGGGTGCAACCCTGTTTGAGACCTACCCAACCTATAAGACACAGGGCGTCATCTACCCGGCCGGAGAACGGCTGTGGGGAAACTTCACGGCCATCCTGCGCCACCCGGTTGGGGCGCGCCTGGCGCCAAAGGTATTTCCCGGCATCGAACCCGGCTCGCTTGAAACGCTGAAATCGATCCTCGCCAACCCGGAAATGGAGGCAGGTTCCGGGAAGCTGCGATTGCGCACATTCCGCCGGTTGGCTAAATTTGCCCGCAGAATGCTGCGCCAGGCGCGACACTTTGCCAAAGACCCGGAAGACAAAGCTGCTGAGATCAAAGGGAAATATGAAGCTGAGCTGGCTGCACTCTCGGCAAAATATTTTGATTCTGCAAGCCTGACGGGAGCTGTCCAGCTCTATAAAGAGATAAAAAACGCCTTTCCCTACGCCATACCGGAGATAATAGCAGGTGCTTTGGTCGGCATGATACCACTGTTACCACTGAATAAGGTT
>QKGK01000395.1 GCA_003250455.1 Chloroflexota bacterium
CTTATCTCCAGCTGAAAATTGATCTGCTGCGAGACCAGGATTCTTTGGTGGGGATTTATGAAGTCCAAAAAGATTTGGAGAGAATGCAATTGGTGGCACAGAATGCCTACAGTCAGGTGCGCGGGACAATGGACAGCCTAGTAACTGATATTCCTAAAAATCTTTCGCAAGGCGTTCTCTCGATGGCAAGGAATATTCTGGAACCGGCAGATATCCGGGTGAATTTTGAAAGTCTTGGAAAAGAGATTCCTTTATCTCCCGAAACCAAAGATAAAATCCTGAAAATTGTCAGAGAAGGCTGTATCAACGCACAGAAGCACAGCTGTTCCCCAGAAGTCAATTTAAAAATGGTATGGGGGGATGATGTGCTACGAGTCGAGATTGAGGATCATGGAAAAGGTATTCCTTCAGACCATCCAATAAAAGATCAACATTATGGTATGATTTTTATGCAGGAAAGGGCAAATGCAATCCGGGCAGACCTAAAAGTGGTTTCTGAATCCGGGTGTGGGACCAAAATTTGCCTGGATATCCCAATCAATTAGCAATTTCCCGTTTGACATTATAATTTGGCATTCGTTTTATTTTGAAAGCGAAAATCCATGGAAAACAAACTTCAATTATTGATCATTGATGACCATGTAATGCTCCGTGAAGGGCTTGTCAGCCTGTTTCAGCAACAGCCAGATTTTGAGGTCATTGGTCAGGGCGATTCTGTTGCCGATGCGATCGAGTTATCCAGGCAATTGAACCCGGGCTTGATCCTGATGGACTATTACCTGCCGGATGGCACCGGTGTGGATGCGATCAAAGCGATTGTTAATCAGGAACCAGACGTGCTGATCGTCATGCTGACCCATACAGAAGATGATGATATGATCTATGAAGCGATCAGAAGTGGTGCAAAGGGGTGTTTGCTTAAAAGCCAGCATCCAAAGGACCTGGTCAACTCTTTGCGGCGCGTGATGGAGGGGGATGCCATCCTTACCAGGAGCATGACCAATGCGTTGGTCGATCGGATCTCTCACCAAAGCGATAATAAGGAAGCAGCCCAGATATCCCCCGCGTATCAGCTCCTGACCAGGCGGGAAAGGGAAATCCTCAAGCTGCTGGTAACAGATGCCACCAATAAAGAGATTGCATTACAGCTGGGGATTTCGATCAATACCGTTAAAAACCACATCAGCAGTATCCTGTCTAAATTAGAGTTGCGAAACCGCCGCGAAGCAGCAACTTTTGCCCGAAATCGCCATTCCCACTAAACCGATCGGTTACTAAAAACGGTATTCCCTGCTCTCGAAAGGGCTGTCTGCGATAGCCCTTTTTTAACTTCTAATTTGGCACAATTCGCAAATATCGGAAAGTTGGGCGAAGGGCTGGCATCTGGTGAGGCGTAGATGTTTAGGTCAGAAACATTCATCCAGTATTGCGCAGACCGGAGGCAATTCCATTGATGGTCAACACGATGATATTATGCAATTCCTCTGCCTGGGGGCTGGTAGGGTCATCCAGGCTGCGCAGGCGGTGAAGAGTCTCAACCTGGACAAAGTTCAGTGGGTCGATGTAGGGGTTGCGCAGTTGGATGGAGGTCTGCAAATCGGGCTCAGAATCCAACAGGTTGGCGTTGCCATTGATCGCCAGGATGCGTTCTTTTGTGCGGTCATATTCCGTTTGGATCCGGTTAAAGAAATCTACAGCCAAATTTTGGTCTTCCGCCAGGGTCAGGTACAGCCTGGCTATTTCCAGGTCTGCTTTTTGCAAAGACATTTCTGCATTATCAAGGATCGCTCTAAAGAAGGGCCAGCTAACATACATTTCTTTCAGAGCATCTACCGACGAGGCTGCTTCCAGCCCGCTGCCCAGGCCAAACCAGCCAGGTAAATTGAAGCGGCTTTGCATCCAGGAGAACACCCAGGGGATAGCCCGTATCTTGGTCACCTGGCGCGCACCGGCCTGACGCGCGGCAGGCCGGGAACCGATGCGCAGGTGTGCAATCTCCAGGATCGGCGTTACCTGCTGCCAGAAATCCATAAATCCTGGTGACTGATACACCAGTGCCTGGTAGACCTGTTGGGCAGATTGGCTCATTCTTTCCAGTTCCTGCTGCCAGGCTTGCGGGAGCTGAAAGCCATTTTTCTCCGGCAAGGAAGACCGGATGACTGCGCTGACCACTTGTTCCAGGTGCTGAAAAGCCAGGTCTGGATTGGAATAGCGGGAAGTGATCGTCTCTCCCTGCTCGGTCAGCCGGAACCTTCCGTTAATTGTCCCCGGAGGCTGCGCCATGATCGCCCGGTTTGCCGGGCCGCCGCCCCGCGCGACTGTCCCGCCGCGCCCATGGAACAAGGTCAGCTTGATGCCATATTCCTGGCATACCTTGGCGATCTCATTCTGGGCCTGGTACAGGTTCCAATTGGCGGAAAGATAACCGGCGTCTTTGTTGCTGTCCGAATAGCCGATCATCACCATCTGGTGGTCACCATTTTCCCTTAGATGCTGGCGATAGGCGGCGTGTTCAAACAGTTCGCGCAGCACTTCCGGCGCGTTGCGCAGGTCGTTCACGGTCTCAAACAGCGGTGCGATCATCAGGGGTTGGTTGCCTACCCATTTGCTCAGCAGCAAAACGCTTAGCACATCCGCCGGGCACTGCGCCATAGAAATGACAAAAGCCCCGAACAGGTCTTTTCCGTAAATATCCTGGGCGCGGCGGATCAGTTTGAACACCGACCAAGTCTCAGCAGTTTCCGCTGTGACCCCCGGGCGATCTGCCAAATTGGCTGGTGGGCTGTCCAGCAGGTCTGTCAGCAGCCCGATGCGGTCTTCGTCACATTTGTCAGAAAAATCGGGGGTTAAATTCAATGCCCGTAATATTTCGCTAACAACCGCGTTGATGCGGGAAGAATCCTCCCGGATGTCCAGGCGGGCGGCGTGAAGGCCAAAGATATTCAGCTGCTTTTCAAGGGGACCAATGGTGTTTTTTCGTAATTTTTCGGGGATATGTTGGGAAATGATCCTGACAGGCGTAACCAGCGCATCCAGTTGGGCGCGCGCTTCGTGCGGCTGGCCAGACAGCAGTTGAGCGGTCATTGGCTCCTGGGAAGCAAACTGCAGGTCTGAAGCCAGCAGGGAGAGCGCTAATCTGTAGGGCTCGTTCTCGTAGCGATCGGCCAAATATGCGACATGTTTGGGCAGCGGCTGACGGCTCTGAAACCAATCGACGAGAGAAGGTGGAGGCGGGAAGAGCCTGCTCGAAAAGGTAAATTTGCGCGCCAGGTCCTGGATCGATTTGCGGTGTTTTTCGATCGCCAGCCCCCGGTGCAGGCGCAGCGTCTCGGCAGTGACCGGGTAGGTCACATTGGGGTTGCCATCACGGTCACCCCCAATCCAGGAGGCCAAACTCAGCCACCTTTCTGGAAGGGATACCTCAGGGTAATGTTCTGCCAGGGATTCTTCCAACTCCTGGTAAATCAGCGGCAGCACATCCCAGAAAACAGCCTCGACGAAATACAACCCTGTTCGGACCTCGTCTGTCACCTCAGGCATGCTGGTGCGCGCCCGCTCCGTCAGCCAGTAGGTGCTGATCTCCGAATACAGCTTATCGATGACATCTTCATCTTGTGATTGTGGTGCGTTATTCCCTGATATTTCTTTGATCAATTCGGAAATCCGGACCAATTTGGACATCAGCGAGCGGCGTTTAGCCTGCGTGGGGTGAGCGGTAAGCACCAGTTCAATATCCAGTTCGTCCAGCATGGCCTGGACTTCTTTTGCCGGGACCTGGCGAGCTTTAAAATCTTCAATCACACGTTTGATCGAGTCGTTGGGCTGCCCCTTCTCACCGATGCCAAGTTTGAAATCCTGTACCCGGTCGTTCTCTTCTGCCAGGTTCACCAGGTCAAAGTAAAGGGCAAAGGCTGACGCCACTGCCCGGGATTGCTCTAATGTGAGTGTTTTTATCTTTTGGGATAACTCCTGGGCGGCAATGGGGGTGTTGGTCCTTCGTTGTTTGGAATAATTGCGGATCTCTTCTTCGATCCTGAAGATTTCTTCGGACTCTTGTTCGACCAGCACCTGGCCCAGGATGTTTCCCAGCATGCGTACTGTTTGAGAGAGGTTCATGGGGCTATTATACGCAACTTTGCCAGATTCGACTGCTATTGGCGGGATGCACATGAATGAACAATCTCAAATCTGCTTTCGATGCCGCTAAATCGCCTGGACCAAAGCGGCAGGAGGCTGCACGTATTTGTCTGTGGTTGGTCCCCGTTTAACACAAAATTTAATCTTCTATAACTGATTTCTCCAGACTCAGTTTTGAAAACCTACTCCATGGCGCGGATATCACCCACAGATTGAACATCGACCTTAACACCTTCGATTTCCTGCGGGATGATATCACTCTCGTCCAGCTTTTGGCGGGGAACTTTTTGACGCACCATCACCACGATGGAAAGCTCGTCCGTGACAACACCGTTTCTATGTGCGAGACCAATTCCCACGCCGACCACATTGGCTTTTTGCATTAACTCGTCAGTATATTGGTCTTTGACCTGTTTGACCTTTTCGATTGGTTCCATCTTGATCACTACAAGTTGATGTTCATGCCGTCCAGCACCACCTGAATGGGGCTGAAGATGGTGGTAGAGGTGGATCCGGCAAAGAGCAAGCCAACGGCTTTATTGGAGTTGCCATCCACTACCAGTGAGCCGGAATCTCCACCCTGGGACATAGCTCCGGCGACATATTGGCCATCAAACCGGGCAGTACGGTTCGACCCGTAGCTGACATTGACAGAAGTATCGATGGTGTTGATCGTGCCAGTGGTAAAGCCGGTGGTGCGGCCCGATTTGCGCACGGCCATACCTGGGTAACCAGCAGCAACCCCGGTGACCGGCCCGATATCGATGATATCGTCCAGGACATCGCCATCATTGACTGGCCGCGCCAGGGCAGCATCGAACAGGTTGGTGGCGGCTTGCAAGCGGATGACTTCCACCCGGTGACTGGAGGCAACCAGCTTAGCCAGGAAGTTGCCGACAGCGGCATACAGACTGGCTATGCTGCAGCTCCCCGGCTCGGAGATATAAACGATGGGCTCAAATCTCTCCAGGGTAGCGATGGTGTCGGCACCAACCTGACCGCCATCGGTGGGGCCGGGCTGGAGGATCGGGTCGCCAAGCTGTGCGTCATTGCTGTTGGCGAGGACATGGTTGTTGGAAAGGATCAACCGGGTGCCCGAAGAGCGGTCCCGCACCACCACACCGAGCGTCCCGGCGGTGATACTGTAATGACCGATGCTGACACCACCCGGGGCAGGGCGGAATCGCCCCGTGTTGGCGAGGGCTTTGATATCGCCAACCTGGACGACATCGGTTTTAATCCCGTTGATCGTGGATGGGATATGTCCGCCAGAGGGCAGGTTGCTGGTCTTTTTGGTTACCAGGCAGACTACCGATAGTTCATCTGTCATCTGGCCGTTGCTCTCTTTGAAGCCGATGCCAACTCCGTTTACATTCGGCAGCGAAAAAAGTGACTGCTTATAATCTTCTTTGGTCTGAATGAAGGCTGTGAGGTCTTGATTAGGTCTTGATTGGATTCCATTTCTTACCTCCATAGGTCTGTTGCAGCGAGGACGCTGCTGCTTTTCATCATCTTAACATTATTATCCGGGAATTCTCCGGTTTCTATAGCCGTTTGTAACCATTGTCAATAAGTTTATGCCTGGATGAGGATCAGGGTGATGTCGTCATCCTGGTCGGTATCTCCCTGGTGGGCAGCAAATTTCTGATAGAGGAATTCGCAGGTTTCCTGCGGGGA
>QKGK01000085.1 GCA_003250455.1 Chloroflexota bacterium
GTACCACCACCGGGCGGCCGCGCCGGGTGGGCTGGCTGGATATGGTGCTGCTGCGCTATGCCATGCGGGTGAACACGTTTACCGCCCTGGCGCTGACCAAGCTGGATATCCTTTCCGGGCTGCCGACCATCAAGCTGTGCGTGGGCTACCGCCGGGATGGAAAAACGTATGCCGACCTGCCTTTAGGCCTGCATGAGATTGATACCTTCACGCCTGTTTACGATGAAATGCCTGGTTGGGAAGAAGACATCCAGTCGGCGCGCACCCCGGATGACCTGCCCCCGCAAGCGGTTGACTATATTCGCGCAATCGAAAAAACTGCCGGGATCCATGTTGGGTGGGTTTCGGTTGGGCCTGAACGGGATCAGATGGTATCATTTGCGGATGCATAAACAACTGACCTCTGGCCTGGTTGGATTAACACTGTTAAGTGTGGCGCTGGCGATTCTGGCTGCCTGCGCGCATTGGTGACTGATACCCCGACGCCTTCACTGACCCTGACGCTCACGCCCACCTTTGACTGGTTCCCGGCGACAGCTACGCCAACACGCGAGCCGACGCCGGTACCTTCGGCGACGCCCAACCTGCGCCCGGGGATTGGCGAGGTGATCTATCAGGACGATTTTTCGGAGGATGTGCTCTGGTCAGCGCTGACCCCCAACGGCGGGCGGGTGACGATCACCAACAATCACATCACCCTGACGCTGAATGATACTATCGGGTCGGTGTTCGGCATCCGCAAATCTCCGCAGCTAACCGATTATTACGCAGAGGTCACCACCAACCCGAACTACTGTCAGGGGGAGGATGAATACGGACTGATCATCCGGGTGTACGGCGAGCAGCTGAACCATTACCGCTTTTCGCTCTCCTGCGATGGGCGTGCCCGCGTGACCCGCATTGTGGACGGACGCGCGCTGATCATCAGGGACTGGGAAAGTTTTATGCAGCTGCCCACCACCTATCCGAACAATTTCCGCCTGGGCGTGTGGGTGAAGGGCACAGAAGTGCGCTTTTTCTTCAATGATACGCAGCTGTTCGCCTTGGACAATGCCGTGATCGTGGGGGGCAGCCTGGGCGTATTTGCCCGCGCCAGTGAGGCCGATGCGGTCTCCGTCAATTTCAGCGACCTGAACGTTTACCAGCTGACCAGCACCGGGGAATAGAAAATGCCCGGGCACACGCTGATCCGCATGCCCTATACCCCCGACCTGACCGAAACGGCGGTGCGGGAGGTGACCCGCGCACTGGCACAGCCGGCGCGCTTCCCGCTGCTGGACACCTTCGACGAGATGCGCCAGCGGGCAGCGGATAATATCGTCACCCTGGCATTGCGGCGCTATCTCTCCGAGCAGGAGGTTCCCTACGAGACAGTCGAATCGGTCAGCTACACCGAGCCGGACCAGTATGATATTTCATTTGGCGGGCGGCGCTGTATTCCCTTTGCCCAGCTGGTGTGCGAGCGGGATTTGATCGAGCAGGCGCACCGCCAGCCGGAAAAGCTGCTGGAAGGGGATGTGTACATCCCGGAGGGCACTCCGGCCGCTGCCACCCGCGATGTGGATATTTACCTGTTCGTAACCCTGACTGCCCTGGTGGCCCGCAGCCGGGACGAGAGCGAGCAGGCACACCAGGCTGGTCAGCCGCTCTACCTTGTCCACCAGATGCCGCAAAGCTGGTCGATTCCCAATCAGCGGGCGGCGTACGGGCCGCTGGTGTTCAAAACGGATACTGCCGAACAGGTCTGGCTGGAACTGCACGGGCAGGACGAGCTCAATGGTTACCAGCGCATGGAACTGACATTGACGGGGCATGAGCGCGTGGCCGTCCAGACGCCGTTTTACAGCTTGGGGGCGGTGCGCAGCGCGGGGATGCCCAGCGGACCGGTGGGGATCCACAGCCCGGCGCTGGACGATACGGTGCTGATCTCACCCTTTGAATGGGGGAATATCTGGGTATACGGGATGCGCCTGTATATTGCCGGGTATATCACCCAGGCGGATTTTAACCGCCACAGCCAGCGGGTGAACGTTGCCCAGGCAGACCTGCCCAACCCATGCCTGCGCGGCGAGAAGGTCATGCGCTTGCCCGCGGCGGCGCTCAAGCCGGTGGACGACCTGTTCGTGCGCGTGCGCAATTGGGCGCGGAAGCAGGGAAGTTAGGGGGTTGGGTAGTTGGCTGGTTAGCTGGTTGGGGGAGATGCTGTAGGCCTTTTATTCGGCCTTTTTTGCGATCTTTGTCGTATGTTCCAGGCACTTGGTGATCTCTTCTTTATCCAGCTTTTGATCCGTTTTCGCAGACAGCTGAATTTCGATTTGGCCTTCCTTCAGTTCCAGTGCCATTGAATCCAGTTTTTTGTATTCATCGGTCGGACAGGAGCATTTTCCTTGCTGGCACTTTTCAAATTCATCAAGCAACTGCTGTTCTTCCCCTGCCATTTCCGTTAATTTAATTTTCAACCCTTGCTCGTCTTCAACAATTTTATACTTGGTCATGAGCAGCCCTCCTATAATCAACGCAGGTAATTACATCATTTATAGCTTGATTTCAGGCGAAGAGTAAGGGGCATATGTCCTTTTTTGAGTTTCCTCGCTGATTGAGGGAATATCCGGGAAGATGGAAAGAAGATCAAGAGAATTGGTGAAATGATTCTGAAATTTTATTTGTTAGCATTAAGTTTAATTTAAGGGAAGAAAAACTTTTCCCAGCAGTAATTGCCCTAAAAAATTATATAGCCAAAAACCCAGAAGAGGCTCCAACACGCTACCCTTCCTAGGAGCATTGGAACCTCTTGCATATGAAAACTTATCTGGCGATTAATTCAACTCGTGGATCTGCGGCTGGAAATCAAGTTCCTCGATGATCTCGCTGAGCTCCGGGTGGGTGAGCGGGCGGCCCTTGCCCGCCACGGCTACCAGGGCGGCTTCCATCATGTTGGTGCCGAACGAGCGCCCGTCGATCACCGGGGTGGTGGTCACCAGGGTGGAGATGCCCACCTGGCGGAAGAGCTCCTGGTCCTCCGGGGTGGTGGTATTGGTGACGATGATCTTGCCCGGCAGCGAATCCGGCATGTGCTTCTTGACGTAATGGCAATCCCCGGCGATGACTGAGGCCCACTCGTAATACTTGGTGTACTTGGGGACGCGCACTTCCTGCGATTCACCGGTGGGATAGACCCATTCAAAGGGCAGGCGTCCGGCCAGCGGCATGATGATGGCCGCCATGCGCTTGAGGTTTTCGCAGCTGCGCACCGCGATCGGCAGGCCGAGGGCGAACATGATATCGCCAAACACGCTTTCAAAGCCATGCTCACAGAAGGACTTGCTCAAGCCCCAGCGCTCCGCCCCGGAGACGATAAAAGCGCGCTTTTCCAATTCTCGCCCGTTGAGATGCTTCATCAGGGCCGGCAGGGCGCGGCCTTCCAGGGTGTTCTTCAGGCCGGATCCGTCCACCATGGGGGTTTTCTCCACAAAGCGGATCATCGGGTGGATCGAATACAGCGGGTAGAACTTGCCGTCGATCAGCACACCCAGATCGGTGCCCCCCACGCCAAAAGCGTCGATCTTGCCATCCATTTCCTTGTACAGTTGGGCGGCGGCTTCCATATCCCCGTCGGTGCCGATGCGTTCAATGGTGACCTTTTCCCCCAGTAAGCTGACTTCTACGCGCTTATCGCGTTTGGAAGATCCTAAACTGACACTGACTGCATGTTTCATTGTGCTCCTCGATTGTTTGCGTGATGGTTGTATGTCTGGGAACACGCTGGCCGTAAAAGGGTTGCAGTTTATTGGTACTGCTAAAGATTCTGGAAGGTTGTTGCTGGCTCGGTCAGCCTGTCTGCCAGGGATAGTAGCGCAGTGAGCGAGATGGGTTTCTCCAAAAAGAAGTCCACCCCCATTTCTTTGATCTGGGAACGGTACTGCCCGTGAGCCGAACATATCACCACCCGCGTACCGATCTGGTCGAATTTTTGGTGGTAGTCAGCCAGCAGGTCCAGCCCGCGTTCCCGCCCGATCTGGATATCGCAAATGAAGATGTCGTAGCTGACTGTGTCCAGCTGGTGGCGGGCGGCCTGGATAGAGGCAGCTTCGTCCACCGTGTACCCCGATTTGCGCAGCGCTTTGCCAAAGATATGCCGCAGACCGTGGTCGTCTTCCAGGACCAGGATGCGGTGACTGTTGTTTCTTTCCAGGTCTTGCTGTTTGAGTGCCCGCCCGGGTGTATATTTGCCGGGGGTGATGACTTTCTGCACCATTAGCAGCAGGTCGAGCATGTCGAAAGGTTTGGTCAGGTAGCCTTCGGTGGAGTGGTCCACCTGGGCTTCCAGGGCTGCATTGCCGTACCCGGTGATGAGGATGGTATGGGTTTCCGGCGTTTCAGCTTTCACCTGCATCACCAGGTCAAGGCCGCTTTTTCCGGGCAGGTGGTAGTCACTGATGACCAGCTGATAGGTATTTTCTTCCAGCAGCAGGGCAGCTTCTTCCGCGGTGGGGCAAGTCTCCACGGTATATTGCCCGTCAGAGCCCATTCGCAGCGCTTTTGCCAGCGTGCGGGCTAAATTTTCTTCGTCTTCAACGATCAGGATTGCGATAGGTTCCATGGTGTGGTGTTCTTTTTGTTGGTCTGTGTTGTGGTTAGTTGTCTATCCCGTTTAGGTAGAATCTTATTGTATCGGAAAATATACCCTATATTTATTGAAATTGTTTAGGAATAATTGAACAATTCACTGATAATTTTTTGCCCGGACAAAGCTCAACCCCGATTTGCATCAATTTTAGATCACCAATTTGTAGCCGCTGCCGCGGATGGTGATCAGGTATTTGGGATTCTTGGAATCCTCTTCGATGGCCTTGCGCAGCTCGTGGATGCGCCAGCGGGACATCTCCCGCGCTTCCACCAGGGTGACATCATATCCCTGGGATTCACGCACCAGGGCTTCGTAGGTCACCGGGTTGGGAGAGTGCCGCACCAGGGTGACAAGGTAGTCGAAATTGGTGGGGGAAAGCGGGATGTATTTGCCATCCAGGGTAAAGTGGCGGGCATGCATGTCCAGCACAAACGGGCCTTGCTGTAAAAAACGCATCGGGTCTGTGGGCAGCACCAGGTTGAGTGCGCTGATGGGCGATTCGCCTCCGGGTTGGGAATACTGCTGCATTTCGTTGACCAGCGTCTGGATCTGCGTCATGATCTCCCGCAGGCGTTGGGGCTGCTTTTGCTCGCTGAGGATTTCTTCCACCCGGTCGAGGATCATCTTGGGGTCAGCAGGTTTTAGCAGATAATCCCTGGCACCCTGCCGGACAGCATCGATGGCCGATTCCAGCGTGGCGTGGGCGGTGAGGATCAGCACGGGCATATCCGGGTAGATCTGGCGAAGTTCTTTGAGCAGCGCCATCCCGCCGATGCCCGGCATCAGCAGGTCGATGAAGGCCAGTTCGTAACCGCCAGCCTGCAGTAACCGCAGGGCGTCTTCGCCGCTGGCGGCAGTGACCACGGTATGTCCGGCGTGGCTCAGAATGCGGGAAAGGGTCAGCCGCAGGTTTTCTTCATCATCTACTATTAATATCGAGGCAGACATGCGGTACTCCTATTTATTCTTTACTGCCAGAAGGCAGCGCAGGGTTCAATATCGGCAGCCAAACAGTAAAGGTTACGCCCACCCCGGGGTTGTTATTCACCTGGATGAACCCGTTGTGGTTCTGGACAATATCATAACAAATCGACAGGCCCAGGCCCATCCCGGTGGATTTGGTGGTGTAAAAGGGGTCAAAGATCACTTTCAGATCTTCTTCGGGGATGCCGTGGCCGGTATCGGAGAAGGCGATGCCCACATTCCCTTTATTCTCGTCGGTGGATACCTGGATGGTCAGCTC
>QKGK01000081.1 GCA_003250455.1 Chloroflexota bacterium
CTGCACGCAGTGTGGACAACGAAGAATTTCAATGAGTTCCTGACTGACCATTTTCGCTCCTTAGGTGTTAATGGCGCTATTATATCGCAACTTCTCGGGCTGCTAATTTGGATTGCAGGAATATTTATCCTGTTTGCCTTCGGCTGGCGGGTAATTTTTTGTTCCCGGCCCATACTGGCACACAGATGCCCAGGGTGTGTATTTGGTCCTGAAGGCGTCCTCGTACAGGGTTTCGCCGTCCCGCGTGACGGTGCGGAAGACAGTCACTGTCGCCCCTTTGACAGCCCAGTCCACCTGTTTGATCTCGCCTTTGGATAAGTCGTCATTTTCTTCATAAACCGGGTTGGGCGGATCTACAACGTCCGTCAGGCCTGTGGTAGACCATTCCACCTGGCGGTTATCTTTGGTCGAGTAAAACTTCCAGGTTAGGCTGCGTGCGGCGGCATTCACATAGGTCTCCATCAGCAGCCAGTATGGGGTGTCGTTGGTGAATTTGAAGTCCACTACCGGAGCGTATACAGTCGCGTCCAGCCCTGCCAGGTTCTGGTTGACTGCGCCGGATTGGGTCAGCTCGTAATAATACACCCGGTAGGAATGCGGCCAGCGTTCCACGACCGGAAAGCCGGCAAAAAATACAGTGCGGAATAGGGTCGTGGAGACCTGGCAGACGCCCCCGCCCACACCTTTGATGGTGCGGTCTCCATAGATGATCCAGGCTTCGGCATATCCGGTATCCAGGCTGATCTCTCCAATGTTCTCTACCATCGAGAATGTACTGCCAGGGGGGATGAGAATGCCGTGAAACTGCCCGGCGGCGGTGACGATGTTCTGGATGCGGCTGTTATCCGAGCCGTAGAAAAAGGAAGTTTCCTGGTGTACCAGTTCGGTAATGCCCAGGTCTCTGGCAGCGACGTTATCAGGTGCGTCCGGATTGCTGTAATCAAACACCAGATCGATGTTGTGTGCACCGGTGAGGATCTGCTGGTTGATGGTTGCGATGCTTTCTTCTACCAGAAGGTCCCGCCCAACCACTGCCGGCTGAATGACTTCAAGTTCTGCGGTTTCATCGTTAAAGATGAAGCGGGCATTCTGCGGGTTCATTTTCAGGTTCGATACCAATGGGTACAGCAGGTTGTAGAGAGAATTTGTATCCAATGCAATCTGAAAGCGGTCTCCCTGTTCGTCTGTGACCCGTTCGATGACCAACATGCTGGCAACCGTTTCCGCGTTGAGATCCCAGGGGCCGAGATTATCAGGGTTGGCGCCGGGGACTTGCAGGCGAATGGGTTGGCTGAGGATAGTGCGGGCCATATCTGCCTGGCCGCTGGCATCCATAATAATGGGCTGCATTTCGCTGACTGGCAGGACGATGCTGGCGTCAAAAAGCCTGGTCAGGGGGTCTTGCAGCATTTGGAGAGCAGATTCTGCGTCCAGGATGCGGCCAATCTGTCCGGGTTCCGCTACCACCTGAACCCCTTCCAGACGAATAGAGGCTTCCTGTACTGGGCGGTTAATGGTTGCAGCAATCAGGGATAACTGCTGACGGGTGGCGCGTTCATCCAGGATCAATACGGGAGTGATCTTTTTATCCTGGCTGAGGAGCTGGAGCCGTTCGGCAACCCTTTCCCAGGGCCAACCGGATCGTCCTGTTTTTCGGGCTTTTTCCACTGTGGCATTGTAGTCGATGTACAGGCCCAATTCCTGTGGCGTGAAAGTCCACACGTTTTGCTGGTCTTCCAGGACGATCAGCCCGGTTTGGGGGTAGGTGATCTGGGATTGCAGTGCCTGCCGCGCATCGCTGTAGGTTAGTCCCCCAATATCTACGCCATTAATGAGGACGCCAGGAAAGATTTTTCCCAAAAATGCGATGGTCAATGTCAGGTTTATGACAATAAATAAGACCGCAGAGACGCCAAACCCGCCTGTCAGCACGGCAAGGAGCTTATGGAAAGTAGTAGGAGGTTTTTGAGTTGTCCGATAAGGGGTATTTGCAATAGTATTCATAATAAACCCTAAATTTTCAGGAAGTTAGTTTTGATATTGAACGGTTTTTAGTTGGGTCTGGTTCCCGAATTGGTCTGATTTTAACCCAAAATGGTTCGGTTTGTCATTGGGTTAGCTGCGGATACAAGTCGCATTGGACAGAATCTGTGGGCTTATAGTTGACCAACTGCCATAGCTGGAGTAGTCCGTTATCATTAACTGTCGCCTGGAGATGGCTGCCATATAGTTTGATGATTTGATTGATGTTGTTCAGCTTCCCGAAAGTTTTGGATTCTTCGCATAAGGTTGTGATGATGCCCCACTGTTGGTGGAACGCTTTTTTGGGGTTATTCCAGGGTTTAATGAACAGGTCTGCGGTCGGGGTGTTGATAGGAACAGTGTGATTGCGGTTGGAAAGCTGAATGGCGGTATTTACAGCGACTTCGTCCAAAATGATGACCTGTGACCAAGTTTTTTCAGTGAATTTCAGCGGTTCCAGGTGTTCAATTTCGGATGGGTTGTGCACATCTACGGGGATTGCATCGTGCGGGTTGGCAAATTGACTCTGCTCCAGGGTGGTGACATTTTCTGCCAGCATCGGGTATAGGGTGATCAAAATGAGGTGAATAGTTCCGGTGGGGTGATCAGGCTTGTCGCATAGTGTTACCAGCCAGGCGCCTTCCAGGTGAGGGTCAGTTTCCATTGAATCGACCCCAATCACCAGGATGGTGTCTTCAAGGGAAGTTTCCTGATTGCTTTGTTCCTGTGGAATTGTAACGGAGGAAGATAGCGAACCGGTGTCTATAGGTTCAAAGAGCATCCCTTTGCGGATGATGTACCCCAACGCGATCCCGACGATGATGCTTAGACTAAATAGGATCCCAAAACAGCTTTTTTCCCTGGACATAAGAAGACTCTGTGGATTTTGGATCCACGACGTTTCGACCGTTTCTCCGTTGATAGGTTAAGTGTTCATCCAAAATAAACAGTTTCGTTTTGATTGTATCATGTCCAGGATATTTGTATACGCTGATTCGCGTTTAAATCAAAAACGCCAGGGGTGCTGCCCACGGCGTTCTTGATATTCATGGAATATTTGGATCATCTGAAGGCTGCTAAGCCAGCAGTACGCCAATACCGAGTCCGATGCTTAATCCCATCAGGGTCCAAAAAATAGCCTGGAAGAAGACGTTTTTTGTTGGCAGTTTATCCTGAACTGTAAAGATGATTTTTGCTGCTTTTTCAACCATTGCGGGTTTTTCCTTCATACGGGGGATGATAAATTCCCAAAACTCAACTTCAATTTTTTGCTGAAAACTTCTAAAAGTGTTAATCATGGCATAATCCTTTACCGGGAGGTAGACATTTTTAGTATTTTGCCTGCCTGGTTGACCACAACCCGTACATGCCGGGGGATGGACTTTCCGCCAATCCCTGTGGAAACCCCAGAATAGGTGAGGATAAAATTACCATCCTGCGCGGCAGCGGTTTTTGACTGGGCAACTTTCGGCCGCTTTCCATCCAATTCGGGGAACTGGGCATACACTTTTCTTGAGATCTGATTCAAAAGTTTCGGGTTCATGGTTTACTCTTTAGGCATTTTTATTGCTGAAAGTAGTCGCCTGGTAGCGCATTTTCCGCCGCATAAAAGCGGGCAGGTCCAGGTTGTCCTGAGCGATCTGATCAGTAACCGGTTGAGCAATAAAGGATACAGGAACCGGTTGTTCTTCGGGGATAAATGCGGGTGTTGGCGGGGGGACATCCTCCAGAAATTCGTGGAGCGGTTCGGATTCGATGATCTTCTTTTCTGATCCGGGCAGAATTTCCTCCAGGGTTTGCGCACCCAAACCGGTGACTACGAGGATCACCTGCACCCGGTCGTCCATGCGCTCGTCGTTGCTGTAACCCATGATGACATCGATCTCTTTTCCGGCCATTTGCTGGATATGCCCGAGGGCGGTGCCGACATCGTACAGGGACAGATCTGTGCCGCCGGTAAAGTTGGCGATCACGCTGGCTGCATTTTCCAGGGAAATTTCGTCCAGCAGTGGGTGATTGAGCGCCTGGTTGATGGCTTTGAGGGCTTTGTCTTCGCCGGCCCCATGGCCAATGGTCATCAATGCGCCGCCGCCATTCTGCATGACAGATTTGATATGAGAAAAGTCCACATTGATCATCCCGGATTCTGTCACCAGCTCGGAGATGCCCATCACAGCCTGGCGGAGGACATCATCGGCCAGTTGGAAGGCCATTTGGAGGGTGATTTTTTGAGACCACTGCTCATTGTACAGCAGGCGGTCGTTGGGAATAGCGATCAGGGTGTCGGTGTTAGGCCGCAGGGCTGCGAGTCCATCACGGGCGTTGACCTGACGGCGTCCAACTTCAAAGGAGAAAGGCGTGGTGACCACCGCGATGGTGACGATGCCCATTTCTTTGGCGATGCGCCCGACTACACCGATCGAGCCGGTGCCGGTCCCACCGCCCATTCCGGCGGTGAGGAAGACCATATCTGCACCCTTGAGCGCTTCCCGGATTTCCTTGGCGCTTTCTTCAGCGGCAATGCGCCCGACGGCCGGGTTTCCGCCTGCACCGAGGCCGCGAGTGCTGCGCGGGCCAAGCTGCACTTTCACAGGTGCCAGGTTATTGGCAAGATCCTGGTGGTCTGTATTGGCGGCGATGAACTGAACCCCTTTCAGGTTCAGATCGATCATCCTGTTGACGGCGTTTCCGCCGCCGCCTCCCAAACCGACTACTTTCAGTACCGGCTGGTGGATGGGTGTATTGGGGATATTTGCATTTACGGCCATAGTTCACCTCTCAGATGTTGCTTAATTTCGTTGCAATTTCTGTTCCACTTCCCGTAATCCGGTAAACTTGTACGCCTGCTTTTTCCAGTTCTGTTGTGAGCATGTCCGGGAAGGTGTTTTTTTCACCAACAATGGTGACTGTTTCCGCCAGGAAGGCTTCTCGCATGGAAAAGCCGACGGTTGGCGCATATTTTTTGATAAATGCCTGGGAAACTTCCAGATACCATACTTCGATCCCCCATTTGAAGCGGGGCAGCAGCAGGTAATGTTTGATTGGCTTTTTCCCATTGGGTGTTTTGGATTCGCAGATATTGATCCCTTTTTTCACCCTGGATGCTTTCCGGGCGGCGGTCCATGCTTGCAGGCGTTCTGCAGAAGGCAGCGGTGTACCATCAAGGTTGAACCAGGTAGAGGCGTTGCCTTCCTCGGCAGAAGCCAGCATTTTGAAGCATCCAGCCAGTACCTGGGAAGGAACCGGGTGGGAGATATCCCTTTCCGGATTTTCTTCATATTCTCCAACCAGCAGATTGGCGATCAGGAAATTGGTTTCGGCAGGTGTGACTGGATTGGCCTCTGATCTAATATTGGGTGATGAAGGGACGCCGGTCCCCAGCAGAATGATGGGGAGTGGTTTGCCAATTACTTCTTGCGAAATAGCGCTGTACCAGTCAAAAATACGGAATCCGAGATGATCCTGTTCGTCTTCCGGTGTGAAATAGGGCTTGACCCCCGGCCAGGCTTTCGGACCGCCAGCCCCCCAGTTGAGCGT
>QKGK01000403.1 GCA_003250455.1 Chloroflexota bacterium
GTCCATGGTGGCCGTGGCTGTAGGCATTGGCGTTGTGGTAGAAGTTGGGCGGATGAACTGCACCGTGGGGAGCAGGGTTTCTTCTGGGGTGAATTGAGCGGTTTCTGTCAGGCTGGCAGGGGTAATATAGCCGCTGCTGCAGACCACCGAAGACGCCACCACAACCAGTGCCAGTAAGATCAGCTTGATGTTTAGATTTATTGAAAAAATTTGATTGCGTTTATTCATCTTCAGTCTATGGGCGTTCAATCTTGTTGGCTTCATCCCGGCATTCGCAGGGCTCTATGGTTACGCCATTCTTTGTCAGGTAGCCATTGTATAAGACGCCGGTATCCACGGCTTGCCAGCCATCCAATACGAAGGGGATGCTGCTGTTGATCGCGATCCACTCCCCATTATACCTCCGAGCGATGTGAACATGCGTCCCCGTAGAGACCCCACCTTCGCAGGAGGGATGGCCGACACGGTCTCCCGCTTTGAGGTATGTGCCCACTGCGACCCGGTCCCGTGTTTCAATGTGCATGTAGAACAGCGTCCAGCCGGTCTCTTCGTGTCCGTCTCCGTCCAGATCCTGGATGACCGCGCCATCCTCCGAGCGGACGATGACCCCGTCTGCCATGGCGACCACCCATTCATCGTTCTGGATGCAGCCGAGCTGCTCTTTTGGCGGAGCAAAGTCCAGCGCAGACCAGGCCGAACCGCCGTCCCACCCGCCATGTGCGCCACCGGTGAATACCCAGCGCACGCCATCTTCAAAGGGGAGCTGGAGTGTGGGTTGTGTCAGTCCCGCAGGAATCAGGGGCTCTACCGACCAGTCGAAGGGGTAGCCGTAGAGCTTTTCATAGGTCTGGATAAAGCCTTCTGAGGATACGGCATAGCGCCATGTGTTTTCATTCAGTATTTGGGCAAACATGAATTGGATGCCGGCGGTACCGGCATTGACTACCGGCGAGGCGGGGATCAGGATGCCGTCTGCAGTGGTGAAATAGCCCATTCCGTTGACCCGCCAGGCATAGTAGCCCCGGTTGAGGTTGTTGGCTGCCCAGGCCAGCTGGTAGTACAGCCCGGTGCGCCAGCTATCACGCTGGCCGATGGGATAATCGAACTCGCGGATGTTGGCTGCTGGTTGGGTCAGCCAGCCGCTCTGGTATTCCAGCACCGCCAGCAGCAGGCGCGGGTTGACCGAATAGTTGCGCGAGACCATTTCGACCACCTGCGTACCGGTGAGGATCTCGCCGTCCACGTCCTGGGAGTAGCTGGCCAGGTAGCCGCCCTGGTTTTGGATATAGCCGACAATATCGATCCTGGCGTTGTAAGGGCCGTTGACCAGCTCGGAATCGGGGATCAGCTTGAAATCCGGAGCGGGGTTGCTGGGGATCGGGGCAGGAATGGAGAGCTGCTGGCCGACGGTGAGCATATCCGGGTTCACCAGGGCATTTTCCTGCATGAGCGCATCCAGGCTGATCCCATAGGCAGCGGCGATCTTGCCCAGGGTATCGTTGGCCTGCACGTAATAGACGCGGGCTTCAGTGGGATAGGCGGGCAGGTTGCGGAGTGGGTCTGGAGTAGGCGTGGGGGGAACTTCGCCCGGACTGCGCAGCACCGGCAGGAAACTGAAATCGGAATAGGGGCCTTCGGTGGGGCGCGGAAAGAAGGTGGTAAGGTCTTCCGGGGGGATCAGGGTCGTGCCTTCTCCCATCGTGGTTGTGGGGGCATTACAGGCAAACTGAAGGAGGATCAGGACCAGCCCGAACAGGATCAACTTGCGGTAGCGGAGAGGGTTTTGGGGTGTGCTCATTTTGGTCGTTTTCATTTAATGCGGCACACCATAGGTTGCAAGATTGGTGCCGATTACAAAGCATAATTATACCAATGGATTGCAGGTTTTGTGCGCCTGGAAGGGGATCTACATAATCATGCAGTTTGAAATTATGCGAAGGTTTTAAACCACATTTCCTCCCGCCTAGGGCTGCGATGCCCGGTACAGAAAGGCTGTCATGCGAGTATAATAAGGGAAGTTTGAAAGAATCAGGAAGCATGGAGGTGGAATGAAATCTACTTTGGTAGAGTGTGTACCCAATTTTTCTGAAGGGCGCAGACCGGAAGTGGTGGAAGCGATCGCCGATGCCGTGCGGTCCGTGCCGGATGTGGTTCTGCTGGATTACAGTTCGGATGCCGATCACAACCGTTCGGTGCTGACCTTTGTCGGTACGGTGGAAGGTGTGGAAGAAGCAGCTTTTGCCGCCATCCGGAAAGCTGCTGAGCTGATCGACCTGGATGTGCAGGAAGGCGAACACCCCCGCATTGGTGCTACCGACGTGGTGCCGTTCATCCCCATTTCCGGCGTAACGATGGAAGACTGTGTGGCGATTGCCAACCGGCTGGGAAAGCGGGTCGGCGAGGAGCTGTCCATCCCGGTGTATCTGTATGAGCAGGCTGCCACCCGTCCAGACCGGGAGAACCTGGCAAACCTTCGCAAGGGGGAATACGAGGGGTTGAAAGTTGAGATCGAGGCCAACCCCGACCGTCAGCCGGATTATGGCCCGTCCAGAATGGGCAAGGCCGGCGCTACGGTGATCGGGGCGCGCTCCTTCCTGGTGGCGTACAATGTATATCTCGACAGCATGGATGTTTCCATTGCCAAAAAGATCGCCAAGGCGGTGCGTCACAGCTCGGGCGGGCTGCGCTATGTCAAGGGGCTGGGCCTGCTGGTGGACGGCCAGGCGCAGGTTTCGATGAACCTGACCGATTATAAGGGCACACCCATCTACAGGGTGGTAGAAATGATCCGGCGCGAAGCCGCCCGCTACGGCACAAGCATCAGCCACAGCGAGCTGATCGGGTTGATCCCGCAGGAGGCTCTCGTAGAAGCAGCAGTATGGTACCTGCAGCTGGATGGCTTCTCCCCCGACCAGATCCTGGAGCAGAGAATGGCTGCCGAGCTGTCTGACCAGCCTGATGTGGAGGATGAGGAAACTTTTTTGGAGGCGTTGGCTTCCCGGACTCCCACCCCGGGAGGAGGCTCGGCTGCGGCATATACTGCGGCCATGGCGGCCGGGTTGGCGGCCATGGTGGCCCGTGTGACGCTGGGTAAAAAGAAATATGCTGATGTAGCTGCCGAAATGGAAGTGGTGGTGTCTCAGGCAGACGACCTGCGGGAAGCGTTGACTGCTGCCGTAAAGGAGGATGCGAAAGCATTCGACCAGGTGATGGCCACTTACCAGATGCCCAAAAACACCGCTGCCGAAGTTGAAGCCCGGACGGAGGCCATTCAGAGCGCCACGATATGGGCGGCGAAAGTGCCGCTGTCTGTGGTGGAAAAATCCCTCCAGGTGCTGCGCCTGGTGCGCACGGTGGCCGAGCATGGTAACGTAAATGCGATCACCGATGCCGGAAGCGCTGCCGCGATGCTCCGCTCGGCGATCACTGCCGCAGGGATGAACGTGCGTATCAATCTGAGCGGCATTCAGGATGTCGACCTGGCAGCCGAGTTTTCCTCACAGCTTTCCCGGTTGGAAAACCAGGCTGCAGACCTATTTGCGTTGGTGCAGAAAGCAGTGGAAACCAGAGGGAAAATCGCCGGTTTTCAGATATAAAAAATGAACCCAACATACCGAAATCATCCCAAAAAAACTTACCGGAAAGCACAAAAAACCTTGTTTTTTGCCTTTGTGGTTGTCTTGCTAATTTTCCTGGGGGGCTGCTCGATTTCTGCAATTATGAATCCTCCAACCCCCACCGTGGACTTGCCCGCGGCGCTGACCGCATTATCTCAGAATGTGACCAATATCCCGGTGGAGCAGCTCACTGAAATGCCTTCGGAGGTGACCACACAGCCAGCGCAAACACAAATCCCAGCGGCTGAAGCGACAGCAACCTCCGCACCGGTTACCACAACGCCGAAATTGTGGGTTGCCAGCTACCTGCCAGAAGCGGTTACCCAGGGACTGGTTTTTTCCACCTCCCTTGAGCAAACAGATAACCCAGCGGAGGCCAACCTTAAGCTCCAGGTGGGTGGCGACGGCAGCCTGATCACCACGATGGTGTATGCGTTGGTAGCCCCATTCCCGGCGCTGGAAAATGGTACCAGCTTGAATGCCCTCAAGGAAGCCTGGATGGGTTCGCCCTCCGACCTGTTTGCCAGAGGTGCTTTATACATCACCCCAGCCACGCTGGAGATCTTCTCGGCCTGGTGGGGAGCACCTCAAGGGAATTTTGTGCAGGTGGTCGAGGAAGGTGCGCTGCTCTCCACTGCCTGGGCAGAAGCCCCGGCTTGGTCGCTGATCCCCTTCGATCAGCTGACCCCGGAATGGAAAGTGCTGCAAGTGGGTGGACAATCCCCGCTGTGGAAGGCGTTTGACCCCGCGGCGTATGGGCTGAGCGTGCCGGTACGGCTGGCGGGTGACGATGCTTCCCTGGCTTCACTGGTTGCCAGCGAGCTGACGACCGCGATCCCGGCAGTGTTGAACCGGGATGCGGAAAAGCTGACCACCGTGGTGCTGACCGGCGTCACAGCTTTGGTGCGGGCGACTGCAACAGAGATGGAAAGATTGGGTGTCCTCCATCCGGCAGAGGCAGTCGGCGATATGATGCGCGAAGCGGATATTGCCCATATCAGCAATGAGGTCCCTTTTGCCGAAAACTGCCCGCCTCCTGTACCGGTTATGGATGCCTTGGTGTTTTGCAGCGACGATAAATACATTGAACTGCTGGAAACCATCGGCACCGATGTGGTGGAACTGACTGGCGACCATTTCAGCGATTGGGGCGTGGAAGCTACCTTGCATACCTTTGACATGTATGACGAGAAGGGATGGATGTACTACGGCGGCGGACGCACACCGATGGAGGGGCGTTTGCCGATCACCATGGAGCATAACGGCAATAAGATCGCCTTTATTGGCTGCAATGGAAAAGGTGGATCGTATACTCCCTCCACGAAGGGGCTGCCTGGAGCAGTGGACTGTGATTTTGATCTGATCACCAGCGAGATTGCCCGCCTGAAAGCGGAAGGGTATGTGGTAATCATGACCTTTCAGCATTATGAGGTCTATGAATTCTACCCATCCCCGACGATGATCCACGATTTTGAGCTCGTTGCCAATGCCGGGGCGGATATTGTCAGCGGGAGCCAGGCGCACCACCCACACGGCGTTTCCTTCCTGAACGACAGCCTGATCATGTACGGGTTGGGGAATTTCTTCTTCGACCAGCTGCTGGTGAGCAAATATACGGCTGAGGCGATGGTCGCCCGGCATGTGGTGTATAACGGCCAGCATATCAGCACGGAAGTGATCCCGATTTATTTTAACGACTTCTCCCGCCCGCTCTACCTGGAAGGCGCTGGAGCAAACGATCTGCTGAAGCATATTTATGCCGAAAGTACTTGGGGCAACCTGACTTACGGAATCAATTTTAACAATTAGTGAGCAATTGAAAGGAATGAAGCATGGGCCTGAAACCTGACCACTGGATCCGCAAGATGGCATTGGAACAAAAGATGATCGAACCCTTTGAGGACGGACAAAAACGCAATGGCGTTATCTCCT
>QKGK01000268.1 GCA_003250455.1 Chloroflexota bacterium
ATGAGCGGTTGGTGAGGAAGCGAACCGGGTCGAGGGGTTCCTGTGTCCCCCCGGCGGTGACGGCCACTTTTTTGCCGTCCATCAGCCCGCCCGCTGAGAGCGTGTGGCGGATATACCCCAGGATGGTGAGCGGTTCGCTCATACGTCCCAGCCCGACCATCCCCGAAGCCAGATGACCTGGTTCCGGCCCGACAACGACTGCGCCGCGGATTTTGAGGATGTTCAGGTTATCCTGGGTGGCCGGGTGGGAGAACATGCCGCCGTCCATGGCCGGGGCGATCAGCAGCGAGCAGGTGGCCGCCAGCGCGGTGACAGTCAGCAGGTTGTCGGCCATGCCGTGGGCCAGCTTTGCCATTGTGTTGGCAGTGGCGGGGGCGATGACGACCAGATCGGAAGCGTGACCGAGAGCAATATGCTGGACATGTCCCTGGTCGCCCCACAGGTCGTCGTCCACGTAGGCTTTGCGCCCGGTGACGGACTGGAAGGTGAGCGGGTGGACAAAGTTTACTGCTGAACGTGTCAGAATTACGTCCACCAGCGCGCCTGCCTGGGTCAGCTTGGAGGCAAGGTCAGCAGCTTTGTAGCAGGCTATGGAGCCGGTCACGCCGAGGGTGATGCGTTTATTTTCGAGTGGGTTCATGTTTTTTCTTTCGAGAATAGAAAATTTGGTTTTATTTTTTTATTTAACCACAGATAAATACTGCGTTAATCCCTATTGGTTTAATCCCCAGATGATGCGCAGGCCGTCGAGGGTTAGCCAGGGGGCGACGATTTCGAGGACATCGGTCTCTTTGGCGATGATCTCTGCCAGGCCGCCGGTAGCGATCACCTTCATCTCCGGGCCAAGTTCCTTTCGGAAGCGGGCAACCATGCCTTCCACCAGGCCGACATATCCAAAGAGTAACCCGGACTGCATGGCGTGCGGCGTGTTGCGCCCGATCACCGAGGGCGGGCGGACCAGGTCTACGCGGGAGAGCTTGGCCGCCCGGGAGAAGAGCGCTTCAGCAGCAATACCGATCCCGGGGGCAATTGCTCCACCGAGGTAATCGCCTTCGGTGGTAATGGCGTCGAACGTGGTTCCGGTACCGAAATCCACTACGCAAGCCGGCCCTCCATACAACCGCTGCACGGCGGCACAGTCCACAATGCGGTCTGCGCCGACGGCTTTGGGATCTTCATACAGGATGCGCACACCTGTTTTAGTCCCGGCATCCACATTCAGCGGGTCCAGGTGCAGGTAATCCTGGCAGGTCTGGATGATCTTGCCCGTCAGCGGCGGCACCACGGACGCCATGCAGATCCCGGTCAGGTCTTGGGAGGCAATCTGTGCGTGCGCCAGAAGGGAGAGGAATTTCATCCCGTATTCGTCCGGCATGGCGGCGTGGTTGGTGGCAATGCGGAAGCTCGGCCCGCGTTTTTCACCTTTGTACAGTCCCAGGGTGATATTGGTATTCCCAACGTCAATGGTCAGCAGCATCTCAATCCTCCGGCAATTCTCAGGGTTGTAAAATCCAATTGTCGATCAGGCGTGTCTGGCCGACATAGACCGCCATGGAGAGCAGCGCTTTGCTGGTGATCATCTCCAGTTCCTGTAAGGTATCCAGGTCTGCGCAGGAGACATACTGCACGCTGGCCAGCGGCTCCTCGGCAATGGTGTCCGTCATGATCCTGCGGATGGCATCCGCCCGGCGCTCGCCTTCAAGGTAGGCCGCCTCGGCTTTCCGCAGAGACTTGTAAAGCACCGTGGCTGCCTTGCGTTGGGGTTTCTTCAGGTAGGTGTTGCGGCTGGAGAGGGCCAAACCGTCCCCCTCGCGCACGATCGGCACCACGTCAATTTTGATCGGGTAGCTCAGGTCGCGGGTCATCTGCTTGACCACGGCCACCTGCTGGGCATCCTTCTGCCCGAAGACGGCCACATCGGGGCGCACGGCATTGAACAGCTTGGAGACCACGGTGGTCACCCCGCGGAAATGCCCGGGGCGGAAGCTGCCTTCCAGCGGCTGTGTCACATCACTGACTTCCACCCAGGTCTGATAGTTGGGCGGGTACATCACCTCCGGCGTTGGCAGCCAGACCAGGTCGACCCCTAAATGTTCCAGCAGGGCGAGGTCGTGCTCGATATCCCGCGGGTAGGATTCCAGGTCTTCGCCGGGGCCAAATTGGGTCGGGTTGACGAAAATGCTGACGACCACGCTGGCACAGGTCTGTTTGGCCTGGCGCATCAGGATGAGATGGCCTTCATGCAGGAAGCCCATGGTGGGCACCAGCCCGACCGGACTGGGCAGCTCACTGCGGGCCTGAAAAAGTTCTTCCAAAGTTGTCACGGTTTTCATAAATAAATTTCCTTACCTCTATTCGGTTTCTATATTTTCTTCCACCAGTGCGTGGACCAGTTTCCACATGCTGTAATTAACCGGGGTGGGGATGCCCATCTCCCAGCCTTTGTTTACCACTGCGCCGCAGATGGCGTCGATCTCGGTGGGAGCGCCGCGCTGAATATCCTGGTACATGGATGAGCGGTTCTGGGCAGTGCGTTCGGCGACCTTTTCGGCGATCTCGACGGGATCTATGTAGGGGAGAGTGATGCCCTGTGCCTGTGCCACGGCCATGACCTCTTTAGCCAGGTCAGCTGCCAATTGACGGGCAGATGGACGGGAGAGGATGCCGCCGTTGGACATTTTCAGTAGGGCGGTCAGCGGGTTGATGGCCGCGTTGACGACCAGCTTGCCCCAGATGAGCGCCTGGACATCTTCCAGGATTTCCAGCGTGAACCCGGCTTGTTTGAGCATTTCCAGCACCGGCTGCAGCTTTTCGGAAGCGCCTACAGAGATGAGACCTTCTCCGCCAGGACGCACCCGCCCGGAACTGAGCAGGGTAGCGCCGGTGGTAGTGGTACCTAATGCGACCCTTTCCGGGCCAAGCACCTCTGCCAGGGTCTCGTAGTTGCCCAGCCCGTTTTGCAGGGTCAGGGCGATCCCATCCTGGGCCAGGCAGTTGGCCATCTGATTGGCGGCGCGCGCCGTCTGCCAGGATTTGACCAGCACCAGCGCGTAGCGCGATCCCACACACGGATCGGTCCTGTCGACGACTTGCACCGGGTAGGAGGTCTGGCGGCCATCCGTTTGCACGATGGTGACGCCGTACATGCGCAGGGCGGCGAGACCTTCGCGCCAGGTGCCCAGCATGGTCACGGAGATGCCGGCAGCGGATAAGCGGGCGGCAAACAGGCAGGCCAGCGCGCCGGTGCCGACGATGAGGATGTCAGTCATCGGTGCGGAGCGCGTCCAGCAGGGCTTCCCATTCCTCGGCTTTCATGAAGATGCTGTGTTCGTCCGTAGGGAAGCTGCCCGCGTTCACTTCCTCCCGGAAGGATTGGATGGCCTCCAGCACGATCTGATGGGTCTGGGCGTACTGCTTGACAAAGCTGGGCACAAAGCGGTCGAACTGGCCGATCAGGTCGTGGATGACGAGCACCTGGCCGTCACAGCCGATGCCCGCCCCGATCCCGATGGTGGGGATGGCAAGCTCTTTGCTAATCAGCTCGGCCAGCTGGGCGGGGACGGCTTCCAGCACGATGCTGAACGCACCGGCCTCCTGCAGGATGCGGGCATCTTCCACAAGACGTTTGGCTGCCTCAGCGGTTTTACCCTGGGCCCGAAAACCGCCAAAAGCATGCACGCTTTGCGGGGTGAGCCCCAGGTGGCCCATCACCGGGATGCCGGCGTCAACGATGCGCCGGACGACTTCGGCGCGCTCGCGGCCGCCTTCCAACTTGACCGCGTCCATGCCGGCTTCTTTCAGGAAGCGCCCGGCGTTGTCCAGGGCTTTATCCCAGGTAGACTGGTAGGACATAAAAGGCATATCGCCGACCAGTAGGGGGATCGTAGCCCCGCGGGCGACCGCTTTACAGTGATGCAGCATATCTTCCATGGTGACGGGGATGGTGTTCTCGTAGCCGAGGACGACCATTCCGAGCGAATCGCCCACAAGGATCGAATCGATGCCGGCTTTGTCCACGGCCAGGGCTGTGGGATAGTCGTAGGCACTCAGCATGGTGATCGGTTCGCTGCGCTGCTTTTTTAAATGAAATGTGCGCGTAGTCACTTTTTTGCGCGCAGAATCATTCGGGGGAGTTGTAGACATTTGGGTACCCTCCAATTAGGTAGAGTCCGGTTAATTTTGTGACCGTTCCCAGGGTGAAATTGGGAACCTGCGCCTTAATTATATACCAGTTTATGGGGGGAGGCTAATGATAGGCTTCGATGCGGTTGCGGCCCAGGTCTTTGGCCCGGTAGAGCGCCTGGTCGGCCTGGTCGATCAGTTCGTAGAGGGAAAGGTCTTTGTTGCAGGTGCAGGATGAAACCCCCATGCTGACCTCGATGGGCAGCATCAGGGCGCTGGTGTTGATCGGCCTTTGGGTCAGGCTGCCCCAGATACGCTTGGCCAAAGTCACGGCATCGTCCAGCGAGGTTTCGGGAAGCAGGATGATGAACTCTTCACCGCCGTAGCGGCCGACAATGTCCACCTCGCGGGAGTTCTCCAAAATACGTTGGGCAAGCTGGGAAAGAATCTGGTCCCCAACCAGGTGGCCGTGAGTGTCATTGACCTTTTTGAAATGATCCAGGTCGATCATGATCATCGAGACGGGGCGGGAGTAGCGGCGGGAGCGGGCAAATTCCCGATCGGCCAGCTCAAAGAAGTGCCGCCGGTTGAACAACCCGGTGAGCGGGTCTTTTTGGGAAAGCTCTTCCAGCTTTGCCTGGGTGCGCTTGCGCAGGCGCACTTCTTTGCGCAGTTCCATGTTTTGTTCTTTGAGAGCGTCAGAGATCTTGCGGGTGGTTTCCAGGTTATGCGAAAGCTCCAGCACTTTTACCCGGTTCCGGATATCCAGCAAATGAAGCTGCTCGGTAAGCTGGTGGGATTGTTTGTGGTGGATAAAGGCTTTCTGATAGTTGCCCTGGTTGGCGTAGATTTCTGCAAGCAGCTGGTGGCAGTCCTGGAGAGTGGGGGTCAGGTTGATCTGCTCGGCCAGGTTGAGGCTTTCCAGCAGATTGATCTCTGCATCCTCATCTTTCTGCTGCAAGTGTTTGATCCTGCCTAACAGGCTGAGTGCGATGCTTGCTTCGCGCGGATATTTGTTGTTCTTTGCCAGGGTAAAGGCATCGAGGAATTTTTCTTCGGCCTGGATGAATTTTTCCATGCCCAGATAAACGCGCCCCACATGGATCAGCGCATCGGCGAACATATAATATTTTTCGCTGTTGCGGAAGTGGGCCAGGGCCTTTTTGCCAAAGTGCAGGGCGCTGTCATACCTTTTCAGGTTGAGGTAGGCATGGCACAGGCTGAACATGGTCTTCCCCAATTCTTCCATGCTGTCGGTGGATTCGAGGATGTCGTAGCTTTGCTGCAGATAGGATAGACCCTTGGTGGGCTCGGAAAGGTCAATGTAAATATACCCGATATGGTTGAGGGCCTGGCCTTCCAATACCTTGTTTTTGCTTTGTTGGGCAATCTTCAGCGCCCGGAAGAGGAAA
>QKGK01000200.1 GCA_003250455.1 Chloroflexota bacterium
CCAAATTCAGTTGCGGAAATTCAGGATTGGTTGCTTCCCTAAAATTCACAGTCAATTGGAAGCGCCGCACGGCCGTGCGGCGCTAACGTGGTACCACTTTAATCACTGCAGGTTAGAAAACAAATATACTTATCTCATTATCCCTATCCGTGTTCATCTGTGTGAATCTGTGGTTGATTTGGTCTGGTAGTTGGATAGTTATCAGTTGACAGCCTACAGTTTACAGCGCGTGTCATGCTGAGCGCAGGAGCAAGCACAGCTTTTCAGGATTCTCCGACCATGCCAAAGAGGACTGCCAACTAAAATCTGTTGCAAAAATTTGGGTTTGGTTGCTTCCCTTCTACTTTTTAGGGAATCGTTCGCTGACATACCCGATTCCTGTTCACAAATTACTGGTTACCCGTCACCTGTTACTTCATCTGTGGTTAAATTCTCACCCCTTTACAAAGCTGGACAGAGAGAAAATCAACCAGCCGAAGCGATTTCTCAAGTGTTATAATACCCTATCATTAGGAGGCTCAATGGAAATTACCTGGTACGGACATTCCTGTTTTCGCATTACCGAGCGCGGCATGGCAAGCGTGGTTACCGACCCCTTTGACCATACGGTTGCAGGGTACAGTGAACTCTCCCTGCGCGCCGATATTGTCACCGTCAGCCACGACGCGCCGGGACACAATTTTATAAAATCCGTCAAAGGCGCAAAATGGAATCTTGACGGCCCCGGCGAATACGAGATTGGCAGCGTTTTCCTCACTGCGGTTGCTGTAGGCAAAAACCAGGCCAAAGGCAACGGCCGTAATATGGTCTTCATCTTCGATTATGACAACGTCACCGTCTGCCATCTGGGCGACCTCAACGATGTCCCTTCCCGCAAAGAAGTAGACGCATTTGGCAACGTGGATGTGCTGCTGGTGCCGGTGGGCGGCGGTACTGCCCTGGCGGCGGCCAAAGCCGCAGAAGTGGTCAACCTGATCGAGCCGGGGATCGTTATCCCTATGCACTACGACACCCCTAAATCCAAACTCAAATTGGACCCATTGAACCCCTTCCTCAAGCAGATGGGCCTGAGCGACCAGGTGTCCGTGGAAGAAAGCCTGAAAGTGACCAAACGCGATATCCCCGAAGAAACCAGCGTCGTGGTGCTGGGTTTCAACCATTAGCCAGTATTGGGTAAGGAGCAAGCGGATGGATAATAAAGTCAAGCTGATGATGACCTGGGATATCCTCCCCGGCAAAGAGGAGGAATATTTCGAGTTTCATGTGCGCAAGTTTGTCCCCGCACTGGAAAAAATGGGCATGACCCTGCACGAAGCCTGGTTGACCCAATACGGCGAACACCCCCGCCTGATGGTGGAAGCGATCATCCAGAGCCTGCAAAAAGCACGCAATTTACTCGAATCCCACGAATGGGATACGCTGGGGATGGAGTTATACGACCTGGTGGAAAACTTCGACTATAAGGTAGTGCCCAACCGCACCCGCTGGCAAATGTAACCAGCCAAACAGTCTTTTCAATCACAGAGGTCGGGACATCCTGGCCTCTTTTTTAACTGACCTGATGACCAAAACGATTGCCCCCAAACTGCTCCACTGGTATGCACAGCACCGCCGCAGCTTCCCCTTCCGGGATGCACCCACGCCCTATGCTGTGTGGGTCTCGGAAGTGATGGCCCAGCAGACCCGAATGGAAACCGTGCTGCCCTATTTTCAGCGCTGGATGGAACGCTTCCCCACCGTGGAGAGCCTGGCAGCCGCTTCCCAGCAGGAAGTACTCAATCAGTGGGAAGGGCTGGGCTATTACAGCCGCGGGCGCAACCTGCACAAGGCCGCCCAACTCGTTATGACGGAATACGGCGGCGCATTGCCACAGGATTTCGAGGCGCTCCAGTCCCTGCCGGGCATCGGCCGCTACACCGCCGGGGCGATTGCCTCCATCGCCTTCGGGCAGGATCACCCCGTGGTAGACGGCAACGTCAAGCGGGTGTATGCCCGCCTGTTCGCCGTGGACACCCCTATCAACACCCCGGCAGGGGAAAAGGAAATCTGGGCGCTGGCCGAGGCGCAGCTCCCCACCGGGCAGGCCGGGGATTACAACCAGGCGCTGATGGACCTGGGAGCCATGGTGTGCCTGCCGCGCCAGCCGGACTGCCCCAGCTGCCCGCTGCAGGCGGACTGCCTGGCCTATCAACTCAACCTGACAGATGAGTTCCCACATAAAAAGCAGGCCAAAAAAGCTCCGCACTACACGGTCACTGCGGCGGTGATCGAAGCGGCAGATGGAAGCGTGCTGATCACCCAACGCCCGCAGGACGCACTGCTGGGCGGCTTATGGGAGTTCCCCGGCGGCAAACGCGAGGACGGCGAAAGCCTGAAAGCCTGCCTGGAAAGAGAAATTTTGGAAGAACTTGGGGTTAAAATAGAAGCAGGCGAAAAGCTTGGCGTGTTCCGGCATGCCTATACCCACTTCAAAGTGACCCTGCATGCCTACCGGAGCGAATGGCTCTCCGGGGAGATGGTGCTGAACGAACACCAGGCGTTTCGCTGGGTGCAGATCGATGCGCTGGACGACTTCCCCATGGGGAAGATCGACCGCTCGATCTCGCGTCAACTGCAAGGAAAGGAACCGGCAGATGGAGCCTAAATTCCAGCGGCGCATCGAGGATTTCACCTGCGAACACTGCGGTACATCAGTGACCGGCAACGGATTCACCAACCACTGCCCGGTGTGCCTGTGGAGCAAGCATGTCGATATCCAGCCCGGAGACCGCGCCGAGGCCTGCCAGGGGATGATGCAGCCGGTGAACGTGGTGCGCAAGGGGGACGGCTACCGCATCCTGTTCCGCTGTACCCGCTGCGGCGTGGAACGCTGGAACAAGTCCGCCCCGGAAGATGACTTTGAGGTGCTTTTGCGGATTGCGCGGGAACAGGCCGGAGGAGGATAGCCATGCGCCCATCGGAATCGTTTGACCGTTTGCGCTGGCAAATGGTGGTCCAGCAGATCGAGACCCGCAATATTTCCAATCCAGCGGTGCTGGAGGCCATGCGTACGATTCCCCGTCATTTGTTCGTCCCCCAAAAATACCAGCAGCATGCCTATGAAGACCGCCCGATCCTGATCGGGAAGCAGCAGACCATCTCGCAGCCCTACATTGTGGCGCTGATGACCGACCTGCTGCGTTTGCGCGGGGACGAGATGGTGCTGGAGATCGGCACCGGTTCGGGCTACCAGGCAGCGGTGCTGGCAACCATGGTGCGCCACGTTTACACCATCGAGCGCCACCCGGAACTGGCCCGCCGCGCCGCCCTGACGCTGCACGCCCTGGACTTCAACAATGTGACTGTGCTGGAAGGGGACGGGTCCCGCGGCTGGCCGGAATTTGCGCCCTACGAAGCGATCATGGTCACGGCTGCCGCCCCCAAAGCGCCTCAGCCGCTGCTGGACCAGCTTGCCCTGGGCGGGCGCATGGTGCTGCCCGTGGGCGTCAGGGGTAAGCAGTATCTGGAAGTCTGGACGCACGACGAAGAAGGACACCACAGCGAAATGGTCGTGCCGGTTTCGTTCGTACCCCTGGTCGGTGAATATGGGTTTGAAGAAAATGAACAAGAAGCACAATAAATTATTTTATTATTAATTTAAGCAAAATATTTTGCAATAAACAAGAATAAAAATATCAATCTTCCATATTCCCGCAAAATTGATGCGCAGAAGCCTCTTCCTGCGGTAGAATCAGGTGAATTTTTTCGCAAGCTACGTAAGGGATGCGAGCGTGAATTGCTCGATTAAATACACACATGTCTGAACTATCCAAACTCTTTGATGCATTTCTTCGCCGCCGCCATCACCATGAGGGCCTGCCGTTCCTTTCTGTTAAAGACCTCACTGTGCAGTACGACGGCCTGCCCGCCCTGAGAAATGTCAGTTTTGAGCTGCAAGGCGGGGAATTCATTGCCATTGTCGGCCCCAACGGCGCAGGAAAAAGCACCCTGTTCAAATCCATTGCCGGCGTGCTCAAGCCGACCGCTGGCCGCGTCAGCCTGGGGGGCAGCGACCCCGGCGGGCACATCTGCATCGCCTACCTGCCCCAGCGCAGCGACGTGGACTGGCACTTCCCCGTAGCCGTCAAAGATGTGGTCATGATGGGCCGGGTGGGCAAGATCGGCCTGTTCCGCAACCCCCACCCCGATGATTGGGAACAGGTGGTTGCCTGCCTGGAACAGGTCAACATGGCCGACCTGGCCGACCGGCAGATCAGCGAGCTTTCCGGCGGGCAGCAGCAGCGCGTTTTCATTGCCCAGGCGCTGGCGCAGGAAGCTGAGCTGGTGCTGATGGACGAACCGCTTTCCGGGCTGGATGTCCCCTCCCAGGACGAGTTCTTCCGGGTGATCAAATCCATGCGTGACCGGCACGTGACCCTGATGGTCGCCACCCACGACCTGGGGATGGCCTCCGCCCATTTTGACCAGACCATGCTGCTCAACAACACCTTGCTGGGCTATGGACCCACGGCTGAGGTGCTAAACGAAGAGCGCCTCAAAGCTGCTTACGGCAACCACCTGCACATCATTGAGACCGATGGCGGGAAGATGATGTTTGAACATGGATAAAAACAGATGCTGAACCTGATCCTGGATCCCCTGCAGTATGCCTTTATGCAGCGCGGCCTGGTGGCCGCAATGCTCGTCGGTGTGGCCTGCGCCCTGGTGGGCACCTATGTGATCCTGCGCGGGATGACCTTTTTTGGCGACGCGCTCGCCCACGCCATTCTGCCCGGCGTGGCGATTGGCTACCTGGTCAACCAGGGCGCTCACGGGGCCGTGCTGTGGTGGGGGATGGGCACGTCCATTCTGACCGCATTTGGGATTGGCGCTCTCAGCAAGGGCGCCCGCCTGAAGGAGGATACCGCCATTGGCGTCATCTTTGCCGGGATGTTTGCCCTGGGCATCGCCCTCATCTCCAGCACCGGCAGCTATGCGGTGGACCTGAGCCACTTCCTCTTCGGCAACGTGCTCGCCGTGACAAAAGGCGACCTGATCATCACCGCGATCTTGGCCGGAGTGGTAGTGCTGACGATTGTGGCCTTTTACAAAGAGTTCATGGTGCTGGCCTTCGACAATGTACTGGCTGTGACGCTGCGCCTGCCGGCGCATTTGCTGGAATATCTGCTGCTGGGACTGATCGCCGTGACCATCGTGGTCGCCCTGCAGACGGTCGGCATCTCGCTGATGGTGGCCATGCTGGTGACCCCGGCCGCCACAGCCTACCTGATCACCCGGCGGCTGCACTGGATGATGGTCTATGCGGCCGTGTTTGCCATCCTGGCCGGGATCATTGGGCTGTATCTCTCGTTCTACCTGAGCATCGCTTCCGGGGCAGCCATCGTCCTCACCAGCACTCTGTTCTTCCTGCTGGTCTGGCTGGTCAAGGCTATCGCGCGCCGCAGAAAAGCGGAGTAACCCCCTCTGATTTTCTCCGAAAACCTATCCAACGCCTGCCGCACCTCGCCTAGCACGGCGGGGTCG
>QKGK01000481.1 GCA_003250455.1 Chloroflexota bacterium
GGATGACCTGGCCGGGGTGAAGATCGGCATCTCGGACGCCACGGTGATCGAGTATATGACTGACCGCGTGCTGCAGCACGAGGGGCTGAGCGAGGATCAGATCGCCACGATAGCCGTGCCGCGCATCCCCGACCGGCTGGCGCTGCTCCAGTCTGGCGAGCTGAAGGCTGCTACTTTGCCCGACCCTGTCACCGGGCTGGCGGTGCTGCAAGGCGCTACCGTGATCGTGGACGACAGCGTGCTGCCGGAAGTGGGCACCAGCGTGATCACTTTCAGTGCGGAATCACTACAGGAAAAGCCGCAGGCGGTGCGTGGTTTTCTGGTTGCGTTAGAAAAAGCTGTGGACGACCTGAACGCCAACCCGGATGAATTCACCCCGATGCTGGCGGAACTTGGCCTGGTCCCGGAGCCGCTGATGGCGACCTTCCAAATGCCGCCCTATGTCACGGCTTCAGTGCCGAGCGTGGCCCAATGGGAAGATGCCATCGACTGGGCGATGGGCAAAGGGCTGATCACCAACGCACCGGATTATGAAGCCTCGGTGGACGCGAATTTCCTGCCGTGAAGTAATCTTGTATATCAATTGGTTGAGAGATGGCCGAAGTTCCGGCCATCTTTTTTAATTACCCTTGAGTATTAGCAGCGAGACTATTCTGCCCAACCGCAAGCCAACAAAGTATCTGGCTTATAGAATGTTTCCTGGTACGTGATTTTTCCAGCATCATTGGGGGTCAGGTAGATTGCAGCCTGAATATCGCAAGGGTTTCCTTTGGTATCCTTGACATGGATTGCAAATATAGCTCCCTGGCTGGGGAAGGGGGGCTCCTCCACATACGAGGAAGTTGCCGGACTCTCCGCAAACGGATACAAAATTTCCCAGCTTGCTCCGGGGCTTTTTGCCAGAAAATGCTGCGCATACTCTGTTATTGGTTGGTTCCCACCAATGGAGATATCGAACAGTGAATCTTCCAGCTTGGCATCAGTGGTATACATTTGTGCCAAAACGGATGCATCTCCAGCCGACCACGAATCAGCAAACTGCTGTAAAAAGTCTTCGTCCACCACTTCGAGCACATTATTGAAAGCTGAATGAAATTTCTGGTCGTAAAACAGGGTCCAGTAATAAATCTGGCCATCCCGGGTCTCCAGGAGATCAAATTCTCTACCCGGATCATCTTTTGTAAATCCGAATACGCCCCAATTGACCCAGATTCCCAGACACTTGTCTTTTGAGATATATGTGTCCCCGGCCTCCATTTCCCAATCCCTGAATAAGTTGAACATAAATCCTGCCATATCAACCACATCTGCAATCCCGACAAAAAGCGGCTGACCATCAAAGTGAACGATATCCTCTGTGTAAACTGTTCTCAGGTTTTCTGGATCTCTGGAATCCCATGCAGCGATATGCGCGTTGAATGTTGTTTGACATTTTTCTCCCAGGGTTATGACTTGTTGTGAATCAGCAGATTCCAATGTGGGTTCTTTATTTGTACAGGCTGAAATGAGAAGCAATGCTGTTCCTGCGAGGATAAACCAACCAATTCTAAAGGATTTCATCTCCTCCTCCAAAATGAATCTAAACCTAGCAATGATTATCCAGCACAATGATGTAAACAATGCGAAAAGTGAAAAATTGAATTAATCCCCCCAAAATTATTATACAGAGAATTGAAACAAAATTCTACTGGATCACGGCCTGTTCAGTCAGCTTCCCACTGCCATTCTCCATAGCGGCAGTAGGGGATTCGCAGACGGTTCAGTAATCGTTATCCCCCAAATAACCCTTTATACAATTGGAACACCCCCAGCCCAGCCAAAAAGACCGCTGAGACCAGGAGCAGGTTATGACGGGCCTTAGGCGTGAGGTACTGTGTGGTGCCGAAGAGGACAATCACAAGCGCATTGCCCAGGGTCAGGGTGCCGTAGAAAGCAGCCAGCAGCGCGATTCCAAAGGCATAGGATTTCCCCCAGGCCTCCAGCAGTGCCGGCCCGAGCACCAGGCTCCATGCCAGGTAGGGAGAGGGGTTGAGCAAGTTGACCACTACCGCCTGCAGCAGCGTGCGGGGTGGCTTATCATCATCCACACCGTTTTCAGGGGGAAGCCGCCACTGTTGAAAGCTCATCCAGGCCAGGTAGAGCAGGAAAACGCCGCCTGCAGCCTGCAGCCAATTCGTCCACCCCTCTGGCAGCCAGCCGAGCAGGAAAATCACTCCCAGGATGATCGGCCCGTCGCTGACGATCGGTGCCAGGGCGGCTGGCAGGGTGCGCTTCCAGCCGACACGCGCAACACTGGCCAGCATAAAGGCCTGCAGTGGTCCGGGTTGGATGGCAGCGGCAGAGGCAAATCCCCAGCCGAGGAGCAAATATTCCCACATTACTTTGTCTTATTTCCAATCCCATTTTTCCAAAGCAGGGATGGCTTTGTAATCGGTCAGATCCAGCTGGATGGGGGTGATGGAGACATAACCATTCTCGATGGCGTGGTAATCGCTGTGCTCGTCCATGGTGGCGCTGGGATATTCGCCGCCGATCCAGTAATAATTCTTGCCTTTGGGGTCGGTGCGGACTACCAGTTCGTCCCGGTAGATGCGCCTTCCCTGCCGGGTGACCTGTACCCCTTTGATCTCTTCTTCCGGTAGGTGGGGGACGTTGACGCTGAGCGTCAGTCGGGGCGGCAGGCCGTTTTGCATCACTTTTTCCGCAATGCGGGCGGCATATCTGGCTGCTGTGCTGTAATCGCGCTGGCCATGGAAGCTGGTGGTGGTGTGCAGGGAAACCGCGATCCCGGGGAGGTTGGCGATGGCGGCTTCCATCGCGGCGGTGACCGTGCCGGAGTAGGTAACATCATCGCCTATATTGGCGTAGGGGTTGATCCCGGAGACCACCAGGTCCACATCCTTGACCAGCCCGAGCAGCGCCAGGGCGACACAGTCGGACGGTGCGCCGTCGGTCATCAGGGCCGGGGTGCCATCGGCCAGTTGGGTGGATTCCACCCGCAGCGGGCGGTGCATGGTCTTTACATGGCCGGAAGCCGACCAGTTCTTATCCGGGGCAAGCACGCTCACTTTTCCGAGCCTGCGCATTTCCTGGGCGAGGGCCAAAAGTCCTGGGGCCTGTACGCCGTCGTCATTGGTGATTAAAATATGCATGAGTATCCTAGTCTAATTGTAGAAAAATGGTATAAATTGCCCATAAAGAATGAAACCCTTTGAGCAAGATTTTGTTATTATACTTAATCATCCAAAATATTGAAACTATAAGCAAACCTTCCCACAAAGGTGCATGTTTTGCAAGGAGCAAAAATGAAAAAGGAAACCCATAATTGGCTGATGCCAATTAATATCTCTTATCACCCCGGCACAAAAACGCCGCTGCTTGAAGATACCGCCGCGGAAATCCTGGCGGCCTTCACTGCCATGGGCCACACCGTGCAGCAGCAGCCTGATGATAAAACTACTGTGCTGCTGACCACAGCCCGGTTTGGCGACCTGTTGAGCTGGCGAAATGCCCTTATGTTCACCGGGCGGATCAAGTTCAAGCTCTCCCATGCCCCCAGCACAGTCACTCTGGTGCAGATCACCCCGCAGGAACTGGAAGACATCCTGGCGCATTTTGAGCAGGCCCTGGCAAAAGAGCCTTTCAACCGGGAAGAATTCGAGTTCGATGGTTTGGCGCAGACCGCTCCGGATGTGCTGGTGGAGCAGGGGCGGCGCGGCGGGCCGATGCTCTCGCTGATCCGGCTGATCCAGGCACAGTTGAAGTGCATCCGGATCTTATTACTGGTTGGGGAAGATACCCCGGAACGCGTCTATCATTTTGACCTGGTGGGAGCGCATCCCTTCACCGAGATGAGCGAGGATAAAGAGGAGTTCTACCGCGATATTGTCCTGCGCACAGTCACCTATGAAAGCACCTACGAGGTCACCAAACACCAGGTGATCGACGATCTGATCCCGGCGGAAACCTGGGAAGAGCTTTCCAGCGTGGAAGCGATGCAGGTGGCCGGGCAGGAGATGGGCAAGCGCAAGTTCTTCACCGATATGCTGCGCATCGTGGACCTCGTGCCGGTACCCGCATTGAGTGATGCGATTGCCGACCAGTACAGCGAGGGCTGTTTTGCTACCTGGGACCCTTACATTTCAGCACTGATCGCCACTGTGACTGGCAGCGCCCGCCCGGTGGATAAAGGTAACATTTCCCCCAATGACCTGGCAGTGATCGTCGGCATCCGCCCGGATGGACTCGGCGCGCAGGTGCGCCATGTGGAGGGAGGGGAAAACATTTCGCCTTCATCCGAGGCGGTAGAGATGATGGATATGGACCTGGTGCTGCCCAAAGTGGGGGTGGACGGCTTGCCCGGCGCGCTGCCGGTGGTACGTTCCAAACTGCACGGGCACCGGGGAGTGAGCGCTTATAACCCGGAGATGATTGAATTTGTCCCACTGGACCCGCCTTATTATAACTACCTGGTCTCCTGCGCCACCGAAGCACAGGCGCGGGCGATCAAGTCGGCGTTTGGCCGGGCGGAAAGCCTGCGCAACCCGGACGACCCCCGCAAGGTGGCTTTTACTGTGCTGCCCGGGCATGGGATCGTGATCACCGAGAAATGGCAGCCGGATAAAAAACCCTTCCAAGTGATCTGGGAGTATATGGACGATGGTTTCCTGGAGATTGACCGCCTGGTGCCCCAGGGACCGATCCAATACCATATGAACGGGCGGGGTATGATGGAATTGAAGGAAGGGGGAGCATAATGGGTGCGTGGGGACCGGGCAGCTTTGAGAATGACGATGCGTTGGATTGGGTCTATGAACTGGAAAAGGCCAGGAACTTCCAGATATTGGCGGATGCCTTCCAGACGGTGCTCGATCTAAAAGATGACTACCTCGAAGCACCGGAAAGCTGCATTGCCATTTGCGCAGCCGAAGTGACTGCCGGGCTGTTGGGGAACCCGGCAGATGAACTGCCTGAAGAGGTGGTCGAATGGATGGATGGGCGGCCAGGCCCTTCGGAAGCTTTGGTAAAGCTGGCGAATAACGCGCTCAATGTGATCCTGAAAAATTCCGAGCTGAAAGATTTGTGGGAAGAAACAGACTATTACGACGAGTGGCGGGAAATTATGCTGGATATCCGGGCCCGGCTGGAGGAATAAAGCCAATATTTTAGTATTGGGGGAATTTCGGGCTTGCTTTTCAAATCAATTTCCCGTACAATCAAACTAGAAATTATGTTCTAGTATGATGACGGATTTGACCTTGATTTTTCGGTTCTGGATTTTTGCTTGCCTTTTCGGGATGGTGATGGTCGCTGTGCTGTACCTGCGTCAGCGTAAGCTCTCTACGTTGTCGTTTGTGCTGTGGGGCGCGCTGGCGCTGATTTTACCCGTGATCGGCCCGTTCCTGGTGATTGCCTCCCGACCGGGGAAGCCTCGTAAAACCAATTAAGACTTTTTCCGGATATAGCGGAAGTCGCAGAGGGTGCCGCCTTTGGCGAGGGTCTGGGTGCGCTGCCATTGGATGTGCGGGGAACTATTTTCGTAGATAAAATCGTCGGCGTTGCAGAAGATGGGGGTGAGTTCCGGTGCGCCGTATTGGCTCAGGGTGTTGAGATAGAAGCAGGCATGCATATTGAAGGCGATCTGCCCGCGGCTGCGTTCCACCCACTCGATTTTGAAGCCCTCTTTGGGGAAGCCGATCTGCATAAAGGGCTTGACCAGCCAGCGGTAAAGGGCATAGGCGAAGGGGAGCCTCCCAAGCGTTTCCTGCTGTCTGCGCTGCTTTTCCAGTGTGTGGAAGAAGAGCTTTTGAGCAAAATCCAGGGATTCTTCTCTGGTAAACCCGGCTTCCAGCAGTGACTGGTACAGCGCCAGCAGGGGGAGAATGCTGCGCTGCAAATGGATGTGGAGTGCCCGGCTGCGGACCGGCGGCGCATCTTTCAGGTAGGTCTGGTAGTGGCGGTTGATCCCCGCCACAATGCGGCGCGACTCCTGCCTGCCAAAGAGTTCTTCGATCTTCGGCTGCCAGACCTGCATAATAGGGGCGCGGATTGCTCTCGCTTTCATAGCGCCAATCATATCATGTGTTTGCGGCCTGCTTTGGTGAAATGAGCTTGCCGGCAGACACGTATCCGGGTGTTTTCTGGTAAAAATGGGCGTCTCATTGTATACTTTTATCATAGTTCTATTCAGCAAAAATTTATCGTATTTAAAGAAGGGAAGTCCTCGATGAAAGTATCCGTGCTCCAGGAAAATCTTGCACATGGTCTCAATGTTGTCTCGCGGGCGGTATCCCCCCGCAGCACTTTGCCGGTATTGGCAAATGTGTTGGTCGCTTCCGATGAAGGCCGCCTGCGGCTTTCGGCTACCAACCTTGAACTTGGGATCACCTGTTGGATTGGAGCGAAGATCGGAGAGGAAGGCTCTACCACCGTCCCGGCGCGCACCTTCTCAGACCTGATCAACACCTTGCCGGATGGGCAGGTAGATATGGACCTGGCAGTACGCACACAAACCCTGCATGTGCGCTCCGGCGCTTCCAACACGGATATCAAGTGCATCGATGCACAGGAATTCCCGCCCATGCCGGTCCCTGATCTGAATGGCGGGGTGGTCTTCAACGTGGCCGACCTGCGCGATATGATCCGCCAGGTGGTGTTCGCCGCCTCCACGGATGAGGCCCGCCCGGTGCTGACCGGCGTGCTGATCACCGTGGATGGCAATAAGGTCACGCTGGCGGCTGCAGATGGCTTTCGGCTTTCGGTGCGCGAGGCGGTCATCTCCGACACTTCCGGACATCCCCTGAAAGCGATTGTACCGGCCCGGGCGCTGCACGAACTGGCCCGCATCGTCGGCGACGGCGAGGAGCAGGTGACCATGGTGCTGCCTCCAGGACGCGGCCAGGTGATCTTCCGCACGCAGAATATTGAACTTACCTCCCAACTGATCGAGGGGAATTTCCCGGACTTCCAGCAGATCATCCCAACCATGCAAAACACCCGCACGATCATTTCCACCGCCTCCTTCCTCAAAGCCTGCAAGCAGGCGGAAATCTTCGCCCGGGATGGCTCCCATATCGCCCAGCTGAACATCAATCCCGGCGATGAGCTGCAGCCCGGCACAGTGGAGATTTCGGCCCAGTCTGAAGAGACCGGCTCCAGCGAAGCGGTGGTGGATGCGACCATTGAAGGCCAGCCGATCGTGATCGCTTTCAACGTGCGCTATCTGCGCGAAGTGCTGGATGTGGTCGGGACTCCCAATGTGGCCCTGGAGACCACGGCTGCGGCGGCTCCCGGTGTGGTGCGCCCGATGGGTGACGATGGCTTTTTGCATGTCATCATGCCCATGCACTTAGGCGGGTAGCCCGGCCGAGGACATGTTCGCCTCGGAAGTGTGCAGTCTTTGCCAACCTTCATGAGCAGAACCTCAGGTTAGACCAGTTCAAGGCGTAATGCGCTGCATCGCCTTCTGTTAGGTGTGATTAATGACCCTGCCTCATACTTCATCTGATCCAGCTTTTCGGATCTTTCTTTCGCTGGTGCAGTACCCCATCCTGCAAAACCGCATCCGGGACAAGATGCGCCGCGAGCTGTTTAAACGCGGGGTGATCTCGGCAGCGGATTTCAACGGTCAGGTGCGGGAGCAGGCGATCGAATCGCAGATGCGGGAGGGGCTGACGGATCCTTTTGGCGAGGAACCTGAAGATGTCTGGCTGGCGCGGCTGGAACGCGTGCGCGATTACCTGACCGACCTGTATTTTGCCAATAATCTCTCCTTTGAATTATTTGAAGATGTAGTCCGGCGGGTGCTGGAAGAACGCGGCGCGCTGCAGGATGAATGGCTTTCCAACTGGAACGCCGAACTGGCCCCGCAGGACATCCTCGTCGAGCAGGCCATCCGAATTACCCGGCTGCCGGTGGAGGAGCGCAAGAACTACGAGGCCAGCCTGGAAGAGATCAAGGTGGTGCTGATCCGCAATATGATCAGCGACCAGTTGGCTTACATCAAGATTGCCAAGAAATGGTTCACCCTGGCAGACCTGCTGGACATCCGCGAGCGCAAGATCGGCAGCGGCAAGGTGGGGGGCAAGGCTGCCGGGATGCTGCTGGCAAAAAGCATTCTCTCGGCGGTAGGGGACGAAGATATCCGCGAGCATATCCGCATCCCGGAGTCGTATTTTTTGGGCGCAGATGTGATCTATGCTTTTATGGCGCACAACAACCTGATGCACTGGAGCGACCAGAAGTACAAATCTGAAGAAGAGATCCGCAAGGACTACCCGCGCATCAAGGAAGAATACCTTTCCGGGGTGTTCCCGCAGGATATTCGTGATGAATTGCAATATATTTTGCATAATATTGGTAATAGACCATTAATTGTGCGTTCTTCCAGTCTGTTGGAGGACAACTTCGGCACCTCCTTTGCCGGGAAGTACGAGTCTCACTTTTGCCCCAACCAGGGCACCCCGGAAGAGAATTTCCGCGCCTTTGAGCGCGCCATCATCAAAGTGTATGCCAGCGCCCTGAGCGCAGAGCCGCTGATGTACCGCCGCAGCAAAGACCTGCAGGACTATGATGAACGCATTGCGGTGCTCATCCAGGTGGTGCAAGGCGAGCAGGTGGGCGACTACTACCTGCCGGAGATGGCCGGGGTAGGCTTCAGCCGCAACCTGTACCGCTGGTCGCCGCAGATCGAGCGGGATGCCGGTTTCCTGCGGCTGGTGTGGGGGCTGGGCACGCGGGCGGTGGACCGGGTGGGGAACGACTTCCCCCGGCTGGTGGCACTTAGTCATCCGATGCTGTACGCCCATTCCGACCCGCGCTTACTGAGCAAATATTCGCAGAAATATGTCGACCTGATCGATCTCAAAGCTAACCGCTTCCGCACATTTCCGGTTGCCGAGGTGCTCAATAAACGCAACCCGATCCTGCGGTACATTGCGCAGATTTACCAGGATGGCTACCTGGCCCCGATCCGCAGCACGCTGGTGCAGCTCGACCAGGATAACCTGGTGATCAATATGGATGAGGTCCTGCGCCGCACTCCCTTTGCCGACCGGATGAAGCGAATTTTGAATATCCTCCACATCCATTATCAGCTACCGGTGGATATGGAGTTTGCTGCCCGTATCATTCATCCTGAGAGCAGCTCGCCCGAAGTGGAGATCAGCATCCTGCAATGCCGCCCGCAAAGCCACTTAAAGGAAGCTGAGGTCAGCCTCCCTAAAAACCTGACGGATGACGAGATCGTGTTTGCCACCAGCCAGGTGCTGCCGCATGGGCAGGTGGAGAATATCACCCATGTGCTGTACGTCACCCCGGAAGGTTATTTCAGCATTCCATCGGAAGATACCCGGGTTGCCCTGGAGCGGGCGATCGGCAAGATGAATGGGCGTCTGGCGGACAAGGTGTTCATCTGCTTGGGGCCGGGGCGCTGGGGCACCAGCACACCCGACCTGGGCGTGAGCGTGGGCTATTCGGATATCTACCATTCCCGCGCCCTGATCGAAATTTCAGGCGAGGGCGTAGGCACCGCCCCGGAACCTTCTTTTGGGACCCACTTTTTCCAGGATCTGCTGGAATCTTCTATTTACCCGTTAGCCATATACCTGGATGATGACGATGTGCATTTCAACCGGGAGTTTTTCTACAATACGCCCAACCATCTGTTGGAGTATTTGCCCGAATTGGACCAATTGGTAGACGTGCTCCGGGTGATTGAGGTAGCCGACCACCGGCCAGGCCATCATATCCATTTGATCATGGACGGGGAAGAAGGCAGAGCCGTCGCTTATCTGAAGGAGGATGAAGCGTGAAGAAGTTTTTAGCGGTAGCAGGAAACATCGGGGTGGGGAAATCCACCCTGGTAGAAAAACTATGTGAGAAATTGGGCTGGGAGCCTTACTTTGAACCGGTGGCCGAGAACCCTTACCTGGTCGATTTTTACAAGGATATGACCTCCTGGGCGTTCCAGTCCCAGGTGTATTTCCTTACCCACCGGATGCGCTCCCACTTTGAACTGCTCCAGAACCCCATATCCGTAGTGCAGGACCGCAGCGTGTACGAAGATGCCGAGATCTTCGCCCGCAACCTGTATGTACAGGGCAATATGACCGAAACGGACTACGCCACTTACCGGGACCTGTATGACCTGTTCATCACCATGCTCAACCCGCCGGATCTGGTGCTCTACCTGAGCGCACCGGTGGACACCCTGATGGCGCGCATCAACATGCGGGCGCGGGAATTTGAAAGTACGATCTCGGCGGAATATTTATCCCAATTGAACACGCTCTACGAGGAATGGATCGGAGACTTTCACCTTTGCCCGGTGCTGACCATCCCCGCCGACCAATTGGATTTTGTGCAGATCCCCGGCCATATCGACCTGATTGCCCGCAAGGTGGAAGAAAAACTGCGTGGCAAAGAAGAGGTTTACTTCGCCCCAGAGGATATTCAGCGCTACCGGTAGTGTTCCGTCAAATATCATTCGCTGAGTTCCAAAGGTTATAGACGGAACACTTTGTACTTTGTCAAAGACTGGCAGCAATTGCGTGAAAAAAAACATTTATCATTTGATTTTGCTTTCAATACAAATTTTTAGCTTTGACAAAGTACTCGCGCAGCAGTAATTTATTTCAAGGAAACCCGATGCCCATCCAAGCCATTCCTTACATCCTGATGTTAGGGTTTTTCTTCGGCAGTACCGTATTGGCCTCACGCTTCAGTATGGGGCAGTTATCATCCCTGACCTTTGTCGGGCTGCGACTGACTCTGGCATCCATCGCCTTTGTAATTTTATATCTGTTTTCTTTTCAGGGAAGAACCTGGCCGCGCGGCAGGCAGCTTTGGCTTTATTCGGCAGCTGTGGGCATTATGGGGACGGTCATTCCGATGAATTTGATTGTCGGTTCTCTGAATTTCCAATCCAGCGGGGTGACAGCCATGCTGATCACGCTCAGCCCGGCGTTCACGGTGGTGCTGGCGCATTTCTTCCTGGAGGATGAGCGGTTGAATGGACGGAAGGTTTTCGGGGTGCTGTTGGCCTTGAGCGGAGCGGTGGTGATGCTGGCGATGGGCGAGTCTGGTCTGCCGGATGTTTCTCAGGCCAATCCGATCGGCTACCTGATGGTGTTCACCGCCATGCTCTCCGGTAGCTTTTCCACCATTTTGGCCCGGAAGAAATTACAGGACGTGGATTCTTTTGAGACCTCCAGCATTCAGATGTGGGTTGCCGCACTGATCGTGATGCCGCTTTCGGTGGTGATTGCCGGCTTTGATCTCAGCGGGGTTAATTCTCAGGGCTTTTTTGCGTTGGGCTGGGCTTCTCTCACCGGTACCTTCCTGGGGATCCTGGTCACTTTCTATGTGATCCAGCGGTTTGGCGCCACTGCCTCTTCGATGCCGGCATACGTGATTCCTGTAGTAGCGGCATTGGGAGGGGCTTTGCTGCTGAATGAAGAAATAACGCTTGGGATTGTGATTGGCATGGTGCTGATCATTGGGGGTATTGCACTGATCAATCGTACGCCGCGTCCAAGAGTGATGTATTAGTCTGATTACCTCAGGAGGGGATAAAATTCGGACATTTTTCGTTTTTATGGTGCGCCGAGATATCTGTCATTCCGAGCGTGACGTCTGAAAGACGTTTGCGAGGAATCCCCTGAAAATGCCAACCCTGGCAACCCCATCCCAATCCCGGGCACTCCTCCCGGGGAAATTGCCCTTGACCCAAATATTTTGCCAGCTTTTGATTGGTGGGTGGATGCTTCGGTTTCCGCTGCGCAGCAGCGTCCCTCAGCATGACATGATGCCAAAAGGATTATTAATGCTACAAAAATTGGTGTGAATTCGTTTCCGGATTTTTTTTATTTCTTTTTCGATTGAATCTTCGGTGTTTTTGTCCGATCTTTTGTCCGAACCTAAGTGATTACCCCTTGACCAAAAAGACCACGGTCACCCCGTCGCCGCCTTCTTTGACGCCGCCGGGCTCGAAGCGGTCCACGTACGGGTGGCGGCTGACCTCGCGGCGCACGGCGTCGCGCAACTTGCCGGTGCCTTTGCCGTGCACGATGCGGGCGTAGGGCAGGCCGCTGATGTAGGCCCGGTCTAAATAACTGTCGAGCTTCTCCAGCGCTTCGTCCACCGTCATACCGCGCAGAGACAGCTCCACACCGGGGGAGGGGGTACGGAAGTCCACAGCGTCGGTCTTGACTTCCACCTGGGGCTTTTCAGGCTGTTTGGAGGCCAGTTCCAGGTCGTATAGGTCCACCCGGATGCGCAGGTTGCCGACCATGATCTCGGCCTGTTCCTCGCCCAGGGAGGAAACCACACCTTCCTTGCCCAGGGTGCGCAGGCGCACTTTATCACCCAGCTTGATCGGCCTTTGGGTGACCGGGGGGAGTTCCTCGGTAACTTTCTGCCGCCGCACCGGGGGCTTGACCTTGGCTTCCGCCTCGCGGATGGTCTCTTCGACCTCTTCCACCACTTCCAATGGCTGGCGGGCCAATGCCAGCTGGCGGCGGGCCTTGCGCAGCTCGTCCATCAGCTCCTGGATCTCTGCCTGGGCTTGCTGGCGGGCTTCGTTGAGCACTTCGATGCGCTCGTCTTCGATCGCATCCAGGCGCTCGGAGAGAATGCGGCGCAGCTCCTCGGCGCGGTGGTGAGCCTGTTCGGCTTCTGCGCGGGCGTCATGGGCCAGATTCCGCTGGCGGTGAATCTCGTTGAGCAGGTCTTCGGCCTGCAGGTTGGCAGGGTCGATCTCTTTGCGGGCATACTCGATGATCTCGGGCTGTAAACCGAGGCGTTCGGCAATATACAGGGCGTTGGAGCGTCCCGGCAGGCCCACGGTCAGGTGATAAGTGGGCTTGAGGGTTTCCATGCTAAATTCCATCGAAGCATTCACCACGCCAGGGGTGGCGTGGGCATAGGCTTTCAGCTCTGGGTAGTGGGTGGCAACCAAAGTGGGGATGCCGCGCTCTACCAGGTAGGTGAGGATCGCCTGGGCGAGGGCAGCGCCTTCCTGCGGGTCGGTGCCGGCGCCCAGTTCGTCCAGTACAACCAGGGTCTTCTGGTTGGCCTTTTCCAGGATGTGGATGATGTTGGTGATGTGCCCGGAAAAAGTGGAGAGCGATTGCTCGATGGACTGCTCATCGCCGATATCGGCGTAAATGTCTTCAAAAAAGCTGACCGAAGAGCCTTCCAGGGCGGGGATGTGCAGCCCGGCCTGGGCCATGCAGGATATCAGTCCGACAGTCTTGAGCGTGACGGTCTTGCCGCCGGTGTTCGGACCGGTGATCAGCAGGATGTAGGTCTCCGTGTCCATTTCCACGTCGATGGGTACCACCATTTTGGGGTCCAGCAGTGGGTGCCTGGCCTGCCACAGCTTCATCGTCAGGCCGGGGTTGGTCTCCTTTTGCTCGGACTTGAAGCGCGCCAGTTCGGGCTTGACGGCTTCCAGTTCTTCGGCGTATTTGGCCTTGGCAAATACCAGGTCTAAAGCGGCCAATGTGTCCACGGCGGCGATCAGGTCGCGCTCGTGGTCGCCCATACGGGCGGAAAGATCGGCCAGGATGCGGCGTTCCTCTTCTTTCTCGGCTACCTGAAGCTCGCGCCATTCATTGTTGAGATCGACCACCTGGAGCGGCTCGACGAACAGGGTCGCCCCGGAGGAGGAGACATCGTGCACCACCGATTTGACGCGGCCTCGCGCTTCCGCTTTCAGCGGCAGCACATAGCGCCCGTCCCGCTGGGTGACCAGGGCTTCCTGCAGGTAGGGGGCGATGCGGTCATTGTTGAGCAGCTTTTGCATGCGGGTGAGCAAGCGGCCATGGGTGATCTGCACCTGGCTGCGGATCTGCCCCAGCTTTTCGGAAGCGGAATCGAGGATTTCGCCTTTGTCAGAGATGGTGTTGGTGATCGCATCCACCAGCCCGGTAGGGGCAGGCAGCCCCAGTGCAATCTCTGAAAGGTAGGGGAATTCCAGCGCGCTGCGCTCAAACTGGCGGCTCAGGCGGCGGGCGGCTACCAGCGTAGATTTGATGTCCAGCAGGTCGCCGGGCACCAGGATCACGCCGCGTTTGGCCGCCTTTGCCAGCTCGCGGATATCGCGCGCCCCGCCAATCGAGGTGTGCTGCTCGGTTTCCAGCAGCAAGCGCGCTTCGGTGGTCTGGTCCAGCCATTCGCGTGCAGTGTGAAAGCTGCCACTGGGCGCGAGATGTAAGGCCAGATCCCGCGAGGGGGTAAAGTCGGTGAACCCGGCCAGTTTCTGGCAGATCTTGTCAAATTCCAGGGTGCGTAGTGTTTTCTTCTCCATCTCAATTGGAAAGTTTACCATGAAACAGATTAAGGAAAGATTGGAATAGGGGAGGGTTTTATCAGGCAATTAACGGAAAAATTCACCTGATTGACTTTGTGAAAAATTTCATTTATAATCAATGCACAACCAGAATATAGGCCACTGCGTCTAATTGGTATATCTTGGGCTTCTTATCTGAAGAGAACAATGCGGGCCGGTAGCATTACCATGATGCTCCACCGCGAATGTGTCAAACTGTGAGCTCCAAGCAACCTGGCGCAGTGGTCTACTTTAACCACCAGGTGGGGGAAATGCTTTCTTTCTCACCATTTTTATTTAAAAGTCCCCATTTTTCGCTTATAAAAGTCAGATGAAACGATTACAAATTGTTAACCGCTTATTCTCAGAATGTTTATCTTCTTTCTTTATAATTACAGCATGAAAACGAAAGAATATACATTACTGATTGATTTAGACGGAACAGTCTATGATAAGCATAACGGCATGTGGGAGGAAATGTCCACCCGCATTGCCGAATTTATGCGAGCGGCGGTCGGGATAGCGGAAGAAGATGTTGTACCAACCAGAGAAAAATACTATCACCAGTACGGCTCGTCCCTGCGGGGACTGCAGATCCACCACCAAGTGGATACCGAGGAATACCTGGCTTATGTGCATGGCATGGACCTGAGCAAATATCTTGCCCCGGACCCAGACCTGCGCTACCAGCTAGCATCCATCCCATACAAAAAATGGATCTTCACCAATTCGGATCGCAACCACACCCAACGGGTGCTGGAAGCCATCGGGATCGAAGACCTGTTCGAGGGCATCATGGATGTGTGGACGATGCACCATATCCCCAAACCGGAAAGCTGGACTTACCGGAAAGCACGTGCGCTGGCCGGGAATCCTGACCCGAAAACGATCCTCTTTGTGGATGACACGCTCAAGAACCTGATTCCCCCCACCAAAATGGGATGGCAGACGGTGTGGATCGACCCGGCATTGTCCAACCCGCAGGTTTCGTTCACTGTCCCCAGGCTGCACTACCTGCCAAATGTGATCGAGCAGATCGAAGCGCAGGAGCGGCTCACCCGGGTGCCTGCCCGGAAAGTTCAGCCGGTCGACCTGTCCCTGGCAATGGACTTTTCTATTTGATGTAATTGTCCATTTTGTTTTCCGGCGGCTGGTTGAATCAGACCCGGATGATGCACGAAATTTTGTACGGTTCTGGCAAGCATTACAAAGCATAAGGCTCTCACCTGCGCCGGGAAAATAACAACTGAAACTGACCTACCTACACCTCTTGTTGGGATCACCGCTATTGCATACGCTGGCGGTGATCCGGTTTAACCCGTCAATAATTGGCTCAAGATGGATGTCTCCAAAGTGCTGTCGCTGGTTGGCGTTTTTCGCGATTGGGAAATGATCATCGATTGGGCACAGGAAGTTGTATTTGGCCTGGCACTACCAACATTATTCAAATCTGTGATAACGAAATAAAAAGATTTGTGTTATCACTAAATAGTATTTCAGGATTCACTATTCTTACAAATCATGTCTTGATTTGGGAAATGAAATCCTGTAAAATTAGTCTAGGTGGGCGGGAGTCTTCACACATCTACCCGCACATGGTATTAGAACATCACTATGTAAGCAAGGAGCATTGACATGGATGTAATAAAGGTTTCGGGTACCTCCCGCACTTCTGCTGTGGCTGGAGCCATTGCCGGGGTCTTCCGAGAGAACAAGCGCGCTGAAATACAGGCCATTGGCGCCGGTGCTGTAAATCAGGCGGTCAAAGCCCTGGTGTTGGCGCGGGGTTATCTTGCCGAAGACGGTTACGATGTGATCTTTTTTGCCGATTTTACCGATGTCGATATCGATGATAAAGTTCGGACTGCGATCAAGATCACGGTTGAAGAACGGATATTAAGCTAAAAATTTACACAGTTGGAAGCATAAATCCCTGGTATTTGCCAGGGATTTTTTAATCAACTTAATCCGGGGAGATCCTTAAAGATGGGCGAGAAAGACCACTGGCAGCAGCATATCCAAAAATTGCATGGCGAAAGCATCCCGCAGGCGGAAGATCTCAGCGAATTCTTTGCCCGCTGGAGATATTCTGGCCGCTTCCGGGACCTGGGGAAGCCAACCAGTACCTGCGGGTTATGTGCAAACACCGGACTGCGCTACCAGTTCTTTGTCGTCCGGCAGGATACCGGAGAGGGGATGTGGGTGGGGAGCGAATGTATCCTCAATTTTGACCTCTCCAAAGAAGCAGTTCAGGCGCGCATCCGCTCGGCGGCCAGGCAGGCCGCCTGGCAAGCAGGAGATGGAGTGGATGAAGATCATCTGATGGCGATGATTGGACAATTACAGACCATCTACCTGCAGGCCAATGCAGGCGAGCAGCGCTACCTGCGCTGGCTGGTGGGAAAATTCCAGCGCCGGAATGGGTTCTCGCCCAAAGAGATTGGCTGGTTGTTTGGAGCCTCCCTGGCTTGCGGCGTCCGGTTGGACGCAAACCTATTTCCAATGATCGTGCGCACCAAACAGGACCGCCAGGAGTTGGGAAGCCTGTCTGTTAATGCAAAAAATTGGCTGGCTCAGGGGACGGGCGAAAAAGATTGGGTGGAGAAACGCTAACTGGTTATATGAGCGTCCAAAAATTCCATGATCGCCGGGCGGGTGACTTCCAGGTGGGTGAGCACACAGTAATGGGTGCCTTCATACACCGGCAGGAACTTCGCGCCGGGAATGCGGGCTGCGCTGCTGACGCCCTGCTCAAAGGGGACGACATCATCGGCGGTTCCATGGATCACCATGGTGGGGACGCGGATTTCCTCCAGCGGGAGGTAGCCCTGGTTGTCGATCTGGGTGGCATCGTTGAGCATGCCGGAAAGACGCAGCGAGGTGGGATAAGCGGTCTGCACCAGCTCCTCGATGATGCTCATTTTGTCTGAATTGGGGGTCACCTGTTTGCGAAGGGTTGGGTTGCGGAGCACGAACAGTTCCGGGCGGAACAATGCCCAGGGGAGGAAATCCGCCTCCAGCAAGGGGGAAAATCGTCCATAAGCGGATAGGTGACCGGGCAATGGCGCGTTGACTGCCGAGACCAATACCAGCGCGCTGCACCGCTCCGGGTGGCGCAGTGCAAAATGGATGCCGACCAGCCCGCCTGTCGAAGTGCCGATGAACCCGGCTTTCCGGATGCCCAGGGTATCCAGCAGGGCAGCCAGTGCGTCCGCCTGTTCGGCGGGTGTGATGCCGGTTTCCAGCGGCGTGCGCAGGTAGCCGGGCCGGGAGACAGAGATATACTGCACCCCGGAAAATTCCTCCGATTTAACTTCGCCCTGGTCAAAGCCGCCTGCCGCGCCATGCACTACCAGCACTGGCGGTCCACTCCCGGTGATGGAGGCTTCCATTTCTCCTTTGGCAGTCTGGAAGACCTCACTGCGCATTTGCAGCACCTGGATTGTCTCTTCGGTTTCTTCCTGGAAGCGGTTGAGCAATTTATGCACGCCCCAGGCGGTCAGCCCTGCCCCCAGGATGGTGGCAAGCGATCTTATCAGGCTGTTTTCCCTTTTTGCAGACATAATCCGTCACATCAATTCGAAGTTTTATCCCCGGATGTCCATGGAGATAGGTAGGTTGGCATTATTGTACCCGATAATGGCATTGGGTTTAATCAACTGGCTGGTGTTGAAGGAGGAATTGGCCCAAGGCAGGTTTGACCAGCTCGGGATGGGAGATGAAGCACAGGTGCGTCCCGCCGGGGACGGAGAGAAACTGGTTGTCGGGGATCTGCTCGGCGCTGGTCTCTCCCTGGCGGTAGGGCACCACCATATCGGCGGTACCATGGATCACCATGGTGGGGGCCTTTACCTGGTCAAGGGGGTAGTCTGAGGTGTGCTGGAACTGGTAAAAATCGTTGAGGAAGCCGGCTTTCCGCAGGCTGGTGGGGTACATGGATCTGAGCATGGCGACCACGTGGGCCTGCTTTTCCCGGTTGTTGATCGTCTGGAAGCCGAGGTTGGGGCTCAGCAGGTAGAGCACCGCCCGGTTGACGCCGAACCAGGTGAACCAATCCCAGTCAAAGAACATTTTGGCCACCGGCTCGATCAGCGTGTTGACCCCTTTGATCGGTCCGGTCATGGCATTGCCCATCACCAGCGCCCAGCAGCGCTGCGGGTAGCGGGAGGCAAAATATACGGAGGGTGGCCCTCCGGCAGAGCAGGCCATCACGGCAGCTTTTTCGATACCCAGCGCATCCAGCAGGGCGGCCAGCAGGTCTGCCTGCTCTTCAAAGGTGGTGCCGGTTTCCAAAGGTGTGCGCAGGTAACCAGGGCGGGAAGGACAAATGAACTTGAAGCCGAGTTCCGGAAAGCTGTACACCATCCCCCGGTCGAAGCCGCCCAGCGCGCCGTGCATGACGACTACGGCCGGGCCTTCGCCGCAGATGGCGACTTCCACCGGGCCGCGGGCTGTCTCGATCACCTGGCTTTGCGCCTGGAGATGCGCCGGGTAGTGTTTTGGTTGTGTGTGTTTTTGGGGAATTGTTGCCATTGAATCCATTCCATAAGCGTAATGCGAATTGTAAATTAATTCACATTATACTCTCAGGCGGGAAAGAGGTTAATGGGGAGAATGAATGGAAGAGGTATAGATTGCTTCTTTGTCTCTGTTACCGGTAATCGTCCCGGGCGGGCTGGAAGACGTCCACAACCTCACAGGGGGAGATGGCCCGCCCTGAGTGAGTGATCCCACCGGGGATCAGCAGCACCTGTCCGGGGGTCAGGCGGTAGGTTTGGCCTTCCATGACGATTTCCAGTTCCCCCTCGAGGACCTGGGTGGCCTGCTCGTGCGGGTGGCTGTGCTCGGGGAGGACGGCATCCTGCTCGATGTGCCAGTTTGCCAGGGTGAAGTTCTCTCCGTGGATAAAGCGTGCATGGAATCCGGGGACAATCTCGCGTTCGGGCAGTTGGTTCAGGTGGTAGTGCGGCATTTTGACTCCTCTATTTGGGGAAATAGCAGCGTCTGGCAGATGGTGCTGTGCCAGACGCAGGATTGTTCTGATGGGTGAGGTTCCCGATTGGTCAGCGCTTCCCGTAGCAGCTGCTGAAATATCCGGGGGGCGACCACTGGTTCCAGGTGCCTTCGATCTCAATCGTTTCGTTGAGCACCTCTTCCCCGTTGACATTGACGACCACATTCCAGGTACCGGAAGGCAGGCCCAGCGGGTCGGTCAGGGTGATCTCTTCCACGCCTTCTTCTGGTCCCGGCCACAGACATTTGTACTGCACCCAGAGTTTGCCTTCGTTGTACCAGGTGCGCGTGTAAGGTGCTTTCACCGGGAACTCTTCGAACTCAAACCGGAAGTTGATCAATTCAATTTTGGCAGGGAAGGAATCCTGGTCGTTGCTGCCATCTGCCAGACATTCATCCACGCAGGTGGTGAATTTGCTTGCTTCAGGGTTGGGCAGCGGGATTGCCGTGGGGTATCCATTGCTGGTGGCTGTCGCCCCGGGTGTCTCGGTGGGAGCCTGGGTTGCTGCCGCTTCATCTGTCTGGGTTGCCTGTGCTGCTGGCGTGTTGGTGGGGTTAGGTTGGGCGGTCGC
>QKGK01000297.1 GCA_003250455.1 Chloroflexota bacterium
CGTGACGCCGACGGGATGGTCAACCTGTGGATCGGGCATTATGTCACCTACAGCATGCTCGGCCCCGACCTGAATACCCTCAGCATGGACTGCAGCGCGCCGCTGATGCGCTCTGATTTCGATCCCGATCCTTCCCAGTTCAACGATTCTGAATGGCTTGCCGCCCCCTACACCGAGGACGGCGTGACCGTCTACGCCATCATGCACAACGAATACCGCGGCGACACCCATTACCTGGCCCGCCCTGACCAATGTCCCTCGGGCGACCGCCTGACCTGCCTGGATACCTCGGTGACCATGGCCATCTCCACCGATGGCGGGGCGACCTTCCACGATATCCTGGAGCCGCCCAACCACCTGGTTGCCAGCATGCCCTATGTGTTCAACGATCAGGGCGTACCCTCCGGGCTGCGCCAGCCCAGCAATATTCTCAAGGCGCAAGATGGTTATACCTACGTCTTCACCAATATCAGCGACTACCCCAAAAACCCGGCCGACTTCCCCCCGCAGTGGGTATGCGCCATGCGTACGGATAACCTTGCTGACCCCACCTCCTGGCGTTACTGGGACGGCGAGGGCTTCAATGGCCAATTCCTGAACCCATACACCGAAGATGTCGGCGATAACCCGGCAAAATGCGCCCCGCTGGACCACGAACACCTCAACGACGCACTCAACGAGAGCGTTACCTATAACACCGAACTGGAACGTTATGTGGCCGTGGGATACAGCCTGCACCCCGTTTTGGGGGAAGAGGTCTGGGGCTTCTATTATTCTTTCTCCGAAGACCTGATCCACTGGACGCAGCGCCAACTGCTGCTGGAACTGGAGGGCATCCATCAGGTGGATAACCCCGATGAGGCCGTCACCTATGCCTATCCCACCTTTTTGGACCCGGACAGCGCCTCACTCAACTTCGACACCACCGATGGTAACTTTTACCTGTACCTCTCGCGCTTCAATCACGGCGTGGACCTCGACCGCGACCTGATCCGCTACCCCGTCCACCTCGAGCTGCCGGTCTACGGCGTCCCCGCCCCGTGGCGTTTTGACACCGACGGCGACACCGAAGGCTGGGAGGCGCTCAACCACATCGGCAATTTCACCGCCCGGGACGGCCTGCTGAGCATGCGTACTACCGGGGGCGACCCGTACATGCTCTCCCCCGCTTTCTACCTCCCGGCGGAAGATTACAGCCGCATCGGCATCCGCATGAAGGCCAACGGCGGCGGACAGACCGGCGGGCAGGTCTTCTTCATCACCGAGGATGACATGGCGTGGAGCGAGGAAAAATCTCTGGTCTTTGACGTCACCGCTGACGGGCAGTTCCACGACTACGTGCTGGACTTCTCCACTGCGGCGGGCTGGGAAGGGATCATCACCCAGATGCGCTTCGACCCGGTCTGGGAAGTCAGTCAGGATGTTGAGGTGGATATCATTTCGTTCGTGGAGTGAGGGTTACTGTTTTCGTGCATACCCCAGATAATTGACGCGGGTATCGTCCGCCCGGGTAAAGGCAGCCTTCTTACTAAACGCATGCACAGAGATTGATCCTTTTTTCCATTTCAGCAGGGCGGGGAGCAGCCTGAGCGGGTTGCCAGCCAGCTTTGACCCGGTCAGCCCGGCCAGGGTGAGATGATTGGCTTGCATGGCTTTCGTTAGCTCGCCCGGCGTGATGAACATGCGCCATACGTGCGTATCCGGCGGCAGGAAGCGCGTCAGCGGGAACTGCTGCGTGCCGATAATGATCACGATGTAGCTCAACAGCGTGCGGTTGATCGTGTCGAACAGGAACAGCCCGCCGGGTTTGAGCACCCGGGCGATCTCGGCAACGGCTTTCTCCCAATCGGGGATATGCTCGAGTACATCGCAGCAGGCCACCGCATCGAAAGAAGCGTCTGCATATGGGAGCGCCGTGCCCGCCCCGGCCTGGTAGCCGATCTTCAGGCTGCTGCTTTTCGCATGTGTGTCCGCCGCCCGCGCAGACCTCTCCGAAAGGTCGACCCCGTTCACCCGGCAGCCCATGCGGGCGAAGGCTTCTGCCAGGTAGCCCCCGCCGCTGCCCACATCCAGCAGGGATACAGTCGAAAGGTCCTCCCTAAACGCACCCCGCAGCGCGTCCTCAAAATAGGGCACGCGCCATGGGTTCACCATGGTATGCAGCACGTACAGCGGGCTGGCCTCGTCCCACCAGGTGCTGGCAAGGTCGTTGTAGATCTGGTTATTGATCGAAGATCGGCTGGTGGACAAAGGGTACCCTTTCAAATTTTAATCAACCACAGATATTCACAGATGGACACGGATGGCGGGTGACGGAAATGATTGGTTTCTGACACTTTAGCAGCGCACAGCTTAGCGCCGTTCTGAATTACGGCGGGACCTAAATTAATTACGCTTGTTACTGACCGGCTACCTGTTCACTGGTTGCCTCAGCGTCTGGTTGATTATCGGACTATCCGACCAACGACTATCAGACTAAAAGATCTCATCTGTGAAAATCTGTGTTCATCTGTGGTTCTTTTCTATTTGGATAGGTGCGCTTGCCCCAGAATTGATTGCCAGTTGATGAAACCCGGCGGATGCTTCGCTTCGCTCAGCATGACATCAGATCCCTGGTTGCCTGTTCACTGGTTGCCTCGGTGCCTAATTACTCGGTGCCTGATTGACTATCAGACTACCCGACCAACGACTACCCGACTACTCTCCCATGGCGGTCACCATGGCGATGGCGAACTCCATCGAGTGGCTCAGGCTGATCGCCCAGCGGGTGAGTCCCTGTTCGGCGGCGATGCGTTGAGCGTTGCCGTGCAGGTGCAGCTCGGGCTGCTTGTTCGCCCCCCGCAGCACCTCGATCTCCACCCAGGACACATCACCGATACCGCAGCCCAGGGCTTTGGCAACCGCCTCTTTGGCGGCAAAACGGGCTGCCAGCGAAGGAAAGCTGTCGCCTACCAGCGCCAGTTCCTTCATTGTATAGATGCGGCGCATAAAACGCTCCCCGTGCCGCTCGACCGCCTGCTGGATGCGGCTCACCTCGATCAGATCCACGCCGGTTGCCAGCTTAGTCATCCTGCTTTCCTTCCACGGGCGGGCCTGCCACCACCACCGCCAGCCGATCCAGATCCAGGTAGCGGGCGGAAGCCTCCAGTATCTGTGCCGGGGTGATCGCACGCACCAATTCCGGGTAGCGGCGCAAAAAGTCCAGCCCCAGCTGATGGCGCTCCATGTGCAAAAGCTGCACCGCCACGCCGGTATTCGACTCCAGCGAAAGCGGCATCGACCCGATCAGGTTGGCCTGCACATCGGCCAGTTCCTCGTCGGTGACCGGCTCGGAGACGAAGCGGCGCAGTTCTGTAAAGATGAGCTCGATCGCCCGCTCCACGTCGCGCGGGTCCACCCCTGCCGAGACTGCCCACGCGCCCGGCCCGATGCTGGCACCCATTTCGCTGTAGACATAATAGGCCAGCCCGGCCTGCTCCCGCAGCGATTCACCCAGCCGCCCCATCAAACCGAATTTACCCAGCACCATATTGCCCAGCGCCGCGGGCATGAAATCCTCACTGCTGCGCGCCGGCCCGGCGGTGCCGATGATGATGTCGCTCTGGCTTTTGGCCGGCATCAGGATGGACACATCCTCCCGGCCTTTAAGCGGATGCCATTCCGGCAGCGGCGGCGGGACCGGCTGTGACGGGTTGCGCCAATCGCCCAGGGTGCGCTGCACCATTTCCACCACCTGCTGCGGGTCGATCCCGCCGACCACGGCCAGCACCATTCCCTGGGGGCCATAATATTTGCGGTGGAAGGCTTTCAGGTCGCGCCGATGCACCGCCCGGATGGTATACGGAACCCCTTCATCAGGGCGGCCGTAGGGGTGGTTGGGATATACGATCTGGTCGAAGGCCATCCCGGCGCGGTCTTTGGTGTCCTGCTGCTGCAGATCCAGGTTGGTGAGCAGCCCGGCCCGCAGCTTTTCCACCTGGGCCGCCGGGAAAGCCGGGGAGCGCAGGGACTCGGCCAGCAGGCCGAGCAGCATGGGCAGGTCTTCCACCAGCGCCCGTCCGGAAAAACCGGTGGTATGTGTGCCGCCGGAAAAGCCCAGGCTGGCGCCGACCGCTTCCAGTTCTTCAAAAATGCGGTTAAAACTGCGTTTGGCCGTGCCGCGCATCAGCGCTGAGGCGGTGAAGTCTGCCAGGCCGAGCTTTTTTTCCTCGTCAAATAAACCCCCGGCGGGCAGGTAGCCGCTGACCACTACCGAAGGGCTGTTGTAATTGGCGCGCGCCAGCACCACAATGCCGTTGGGCAGTTCTGTGCGCAGTACGTCGTCCGGGCCGGGGATGGCCTGCATGGGGAGATTGTTCAGCTTGCTCATGCGTCCACCTCGCTTCCGTTCGGGCGAAAAATGCCCAGCACCCGCTGGCTGCGCTTGAGGTATTTGCGTGCCACCCGCTGCACATCTTCCGGGGTGACAGCGGCGAGCTTGTCCAGATAGGTCTGGAACCAGTCATAGGAGTCGAACATCTCGGCGAACCCCAGCCAAAAGGCCTGGTTGCTGATCGATTCCGAGCCGTAGGCGAACAGGGCGCGCGCCTGCTTGACGGCGCGTTCCAGCTCTTCTGCCGAGGCCAGCTTTTCGTGGAGTTGGGCGATCTGTTCGTCCAGCACGGCGGCGGCCTGCTCAGGGGTGTGTTTGGGATGGATGGTGATGATGATCTGGTACAGGTAAGGGTCGATCGACGCCTGCAGGCCGCCGTACACGCCGACAGCGTAATCTTTTTCCACCAGGGCGTTGTACAGCCGGGATGTCTTGTTGGAGATGCCGCCGCCGAACATGTTCAGGTTGCTGGGGCCGCACAGCAGGCTGTCCAGCACCAGGCAGGCGAAGAAGTCTTCATCCGAACCGGCAGGGGCAGGGTAGGCCACCTCGATAAAAGCGGTATCGCCCGGCCCTTCCACCTCCACCCTGATCTCGCCCTGGCGGGACGGTTCGGGGCGGGTGGGCACTTCCGGGGCTGCCCCGGCGGGGATGCCGCCGTACAGTTCTTCGATGCGGTCCATCATCCCGGCGGTCTCGAAGGCGCCAGCCAGCGCCAGCACGGCGTTTCCCGGCTGGTAAAAGCGGCGGTAATGCCCGTAGAGGTCGTCCCGGCTCATGGATTGCAGGTCGGCCAGGTCGCCGATCACCTGGTGGTGGTAGGCGTTCACCCGGAAGGCTGTCGCCTGCACCTGCTCGATGAGCTGAAAAGCCGGGTCGTTCTCGTTGCCCTGCCGCTCCGAGATGATCACCGTGCGCTCGGAAGCGACATCCTCCGGCGTGTACAGGCTGTTGGCCATGCGGTCGGCTTCCAGTTCGAGGATCAGGTCCACCTTGGAGGCGGGCATGGTAGAGAAATAGGTGGTCCAGTCGAGATGGGTCATGGCGTTCCAGTAGCCGCCCAGCCGGGAGATGGCTTTGTCCAGCACCCC
>QKGK01000039.1 GCA_003250455.1 Chloroflexota bacterium
AATGCTAAACCCGGAATGGAAAGACCTTTTTGACGAACTCTTTATATAGACTCATGTCACTGCGAGCATCGCAAAGCAGTTCCTGAGATTGCTTCGGTCGCTGCTCTCCCTCGCAATGACACACCACCCAATCCCATCCCAACTCCCAGACGATGTTGCCTAATCTTGCCGAATATGGCAAAATAAAAGTCAGTCAACTTGAAAAAAAGGAGAGGATAAATGGATTTTCTATGGTTCATCTTAATCGGTATTGCGGCCGGGTGGCTGGCCGGTAAGATCATGAAGGGCGGCGGGTTTGGCCTGATCGGCGACCTGATTGTCGGCGTGCTTGGGGCGCTGCTCGGCGGCTGGCTGCTCGGCGCGCTGGGTGTCTCTTTTGGCGGCCTGCTTGGTTCGCTGCTCACAGCGGTGATCGGCGCGCTGATCCTGCTGTGGGTCATCCGGCTGATCAAAATTTAATCGATGTAGCAATTTAAAAAAAGCCCTCGAGATTTCTCGAGGGCTTTCCCTTTTCTTATCAGTGTGCTATTTTCACTGGCACCAGAAATCATCCATCTGTTTACGGAGTCGGAAGTGCTTCCGGCACCGCGTAGTTGTGGACGTATTCCAGCACCTGCAGGGAATCATCTGCCGCCTGGGCGAACCCGCGTACATTCGAGCTGTATGATGTGTAATCTGTAAATTCAATGTACAAATTACCATCCGCATCTTCTATCCCCGCGAGGGAGTACACTTCACCGTAGTCGTTGAACAGGACCAGATCCATGATATCCATACAAATCGGTTCATAGTATGTAGTGTTTATCACGGGTTGCAGCACGTAAACTGCCCCATCATCGCAACCGGTGCCAACGCTGATGCGGTTGCTGTACAACCCGGTTCTCCCGCTGTCTCTTTCGTTATCAAATGGACCCAATTCCGAGTCGGCGAAATAATTGTAATCGTATTTGCTGAAGTCGAAATAACCGCCAGCCGCCTGGTTGATCCCGTAGATCGAGTTGATGTATACAACCATATCCAGGGTGATGACGCCAAACTTATCCCCTGCGCCGGCCAGCAGTGAGGCCGCCAGCTGCAGTTCGTCCACATTCAGGTTGGCAACTTCACTTTCCTCGTCGATCAGGTGAATGTATCCCAGCGCGTAAATCCGATTTTTCGCATCCTGGGAAAGCACAGGCCGAAGTTCCTCATCCGCAGCCGGATCGCCGCCTTTTCGGGAAGTGGTGGTGCCTTCCGGGATGATCCAGTCGCCATCGATCATCATCTTGATGTACAAGGCCAGGTTCTCAGCCGGTGCGTCGATCGTGATCCAGTCATCACAAGCAGCATCATCGTCCAAGGCCACCTCCAGCATGATGCGCCCCGAGGGGTCCAGCCCCATCGCACAGGCAGCATTCATCTTGGTGATAGCTTCATCCAGGGCATGGTCGATGACCGCATCCGGTGCCCGGCCCAGGTTCAGGCGGCCAAAGTCCACCGTCTCTACCCAGCTGGCCATTGTCTCGGTAAGTTCGCATTCAACCAGGTCTCCGGCCTCGTCTGTGTAGTAGGGCAGCTGAAACGGTTCGCCCGGATAGGCTGTGACCGTAATCGTGTCCCCGCCAAAGATGGTAATCACCTCTGAAACACTGGCACCCAGGCCGCCACTGGCAATTGGCAGAATGCACCCGTTTTCATCGGTCACCGGCACGCCATCATCATCCCGCAGGACAACGTACAGGTCCCCATACAGCTCACCGATATCGGGAATCGTGGGAGGCGTTGGGGTTGGGGTATCTTTAGGAGGTGGCCCTCCTTTTTGGATCCCGCTTTCCGCCAGGGCAGGAACAACAGCCAAAGCGAGGGTCAGCAGAATCATGGTAATAACAAGTAACACCCGTCTTTTCATTTTTTATCTCCTTTATAGTCTATGATGACCGCCAAATCCACCCTGGAGATTTTCAGACGATAGCACACTGATTTATCAAGAGTGAAGGCAAGATACGGTTTCTTTAACGATCATCATTGATAAAACACCAGTGAATTAGTTAAAATTTACACAAATAAAAGGACTTTGTCAACTGTCACTCCCCCTGCTGAATACCTTCCAAAGCTCTCTGTATCGGTTAAAATAGAACGAGCCAACCAGCTAACCAGCTAACCAGGAACCAAATAACAGGAGTATTCCATGGACTATACTAACCTCGGAAAAACCGGAATGAAAGTCTCGCGCATCTGCCTGGGCATGATGAGCTACGGCACTTCCAAATGGCGCGATTGGGTACTGGACGAAGAGGACAGCCGTCCCTTCATCCAGCGCGCCCTCGAACTGGGCATCAATTTCTTCGACACCGCCAACATGTACTCGCTGGGCGTCAGTGAGGAAGTTACCGGGCGGGCGCTGAAAGATTTCGCCAACCGGGACGAGATCGTGCTGGCCACCAAGGTCTACTTCCCCTTCAGCGACAAGCCCAACATGGGCGGCCTCTCCCGCAAGCACATCATGCAGGCGGTGGAAGATTCGCTGCGACGCCTGGGCACAGACTATATCGACCTCTACCAGATCCATCGCTGGGACTACCACACGCCCATCGAAGAGACCCTCGAAGCCCTGCACGACCTGGTGCGCGCCGGCAAAGTGCGCTACATCGGCGCATCCAGCATGTATGCCTACCAGTTCGTTAAATCGCTCTACCTGGCTGATCTGCATGGCTGGACGCGCTTTGTCTCCATGCAGAACCACTACAACCTGATCTACCGCGAGGAAGAGCGCGAGATGAATAAGCTGTGCGCGGAGGAAGGCATTGGGCTGATCCCGTGGAGCCCGCTGGCGCGCGGCTTTTTGGCCGGTAACCGCACCAGGAACAAATCCGGCGAGACCACCCGCGCCAAAACAGACGATTTCGCCCACAGCCTGTATTACCGGGAGGCCGACTTCACAGTGCTGGATGCGGTGGAAAAACTTGCCGCTGACAAGGGCGTCAAGCCGGCGCAGCTGGCCCTCGCCTGGATGCTGCACAAACCCGGGGTTGCCGCTCCCATTATCGGGGCGACCAAAATGTACCAGTTGGAAGAAGCTGTCGCCGCGGTGGACATCTCCTTGAGCGAAGACGAGATTGCAGCCCTCGAAGCGCCATATGTGCCCCATCCGGTGCTGGGACATAGTTAACCACGGATAGATCCTGATACCGATAGCGACGCACGGCCGTGCGTCGCTATTTTTTAGCCTGTGTGCCACGATTTATTAACCGCAGATACACACAGATGAACACTGATGGGAGTGGGAAAGCTTATCAGGATGTATAGAAGAATCCCCTAAAATGCCGGGGTTATGCACACCTTCTCAAATTTCAGCACCAAAATTGGGGATGACTGCTCGTTCTGGATTGGTCGGCGGATCCCTCACTGCGTTCGGGATGACACCCTCATCCCTATGCGCCTGGTTACTCAGCCCCCTTAACCAAAAACGAGCCGGACAGTCACGTCCGGCTCGCATCCGTTTCCACGTTCCCCGCTTATGCCGGGGCTGAGATTTCTTCGACCGGGGTCGCGGGCGGCGCCTTGCGCAGGCGGTCGCGCACGACCACGAAGATCGCACCACCGCCGATCAGCACCACCACCAGCATCATCACAAAACCGAAGATCGGGATAGCCCGCAGCACCTCGTAGAGGAACACGCCCAATGCCAGGGCGGCAAAATGGTGCCAGAAACTCTCGTAGGAAAGGTGAGACATCTTATCCAGCAGCCAGCGCCCCACCATGTAGCCGACGATCACCTTGGTCACCAGGGTGGCAGCCATCCAGAATACGGTGGTAAAGCCGATGAAGGTCAGGCTGCTTACGCCGATCACCTCGCCAGTCAGGTTGCCCAGGGTCAGCAGGCTGAGGAACACGCTCACCATCCCCAGCAGAACGAACAGCACCAGCACGGCCATCGGGTAGAGGGCATATACCAGCATCCCCCACAGGGTGTCCATACCGGCATGCGCTTTGACCTCGTCCACGGCCTTCAGCAGGGCGTCCTTCATCAGCCACAGGCCAATCGCGCCGACCACCAGCAAAGCGATGAACTCACCGGTACGGCGGCGCAGCTGCTCGAAAACGAGGAACGACGGGTCCAGATTAATACGGATATCTGAGGGATTCATATCCACATTTGTGTGTACCTGTGTGACGCGGATATCTACGGTACCATCCACCAGGTCTTCATCAACGGTGTAACCGGGGTCGATCGTGCGCACGGAGGGCATCCCCGGGGTCCAGTAGTAGGGCATATAGTAGTTGCTCTGGCTGTCGGGCTCGCCGATTTCAACCAGCACGTCTCCGCCAACCGGCCCGTTGATCTCCAATGCGGCCAGACCGGCGGTCACATCGCGTTCCACCAGCCCGTTCAGGATCAACTGATACGCGCCGCCGTACACGCTGCGCCCGATCTCGCTTTCGGGCATCGTTTCCAGGCTGAAAGCGCCAAAGTATACATTGCGGCCAATATAGGCAGTATCTTCCATGGTCAGGGCATAACCGGCGATCATCACGGCTCCGTCCACGCTCCCGCTGATCGTCACCGACTGCCCGGCTGCGAACACGTTGCCGTACACCTCGCCGGAGATGACCACATTATTGCCGCCGGCAAACAGGTCGCCTTCCACTACGCCTGCCACCAGTACATCCTCTCCGCCGATGAACAGGTCGTCTTCCACCACATCACCTTCCTCCAGCACAGCATCCGGACTGCCTTCGATATATTCACCGGCATGTACGGTCGGGGTGATGGTGAGGGCAAACAGCAGCGTCACTGCAAAAACAGCCAACAAGCGGCTCGCATTTGCCCAAATTTTCGTTTGAGTTTTCATTCCTATCTCCTTCTTGTTATTTCCTGCAAAGTCCAAGCAAATACTTCGATATTTAGTGGTTTTCATTTCTCTATACGGGAATCGGGCAAAAAAGTTGTACCCCGGTGAACTACACACCCGAACCTGCAAGTCCTGTTCGAGCAGATCGCCGCCCAATGGGATACCAACTGCAGTATCTGGACACAGTTGCCTGCCTCCAGGTTTCGCGAAAAAGGGTCTCTCATGGGACTCTTTTGGGTTGCCTCCAAATCTGTAAAAACCTATGCAAACCTACTAAAGCTGACAAAAGCTCTCTGTGAAAAAATACGCATATACCCTATACTCCCCTTGCTATGCCGAACTCACAACCCCACAAGAAAAAAGTTGTCGTCGTTGGAGGCGGGATCACCGGGCTGGCCGCAGCCTGGCACCTGCAATCCTACTCTGAAGAAGCCCTGGAGATCACCCTGGTCGAAGCCGCATCCTTCCTGGGCGGCAAGATGCACACCCGCACGCTGCAGAAGGAAGGCGCAACCTTTATCATCGATGCTGGGCCGGAATCATTTGTCACCCGTAAGCCGGAAGCCTGGCAGCTGGCCCAGGAGCTGGGGCTGGCCGAACAGATCGTCAACCCCGG